>ONLM01000246.1 GCA_900318695.1 uncultured Eubacteriales bacterium
CCCTGCTTTAAAAGATGGGGACCTAAAATCCGCTTTGGCTCTGTCGACTCAGAATACGTTACCTCCTCCACGTCGGCCCAATTCATCAACTCGTACAATTTCTCCGTCATCACTATACCTATCCTCCTCATACCACATTTGAAACACATGACCTTATAAGTGCACTGCAGCTCTTCCGTCCTGTGCTATAAAACGATTCTGTTCCCTTATGCACGCTTTGTTTTTCGTGCAGCCGAACTTTTCTTTTTCTTTGCCCTATAATGTATATCCTTTATGGCTTTCAAAACCACAATGGATCGCGGTTCCACCACGAGTGCATTATGGAGAAGAGCGACCTCACTGCCCTCCTGTATGATGCCATTAACTGCTTCATTGGCGGTATCGATCGATACTGCCCAAACCATCCCCACCGGAGGATGCGCCAGCAAAAAGCTGTGCTTTTCCCAATGGAAATTGTAAAGTACCAAAAAGCTGTCATCACCGGCATAAGCCCCCGCATACATAACGCCAAGCTGTCGCCGGAAATTTTCAAAATCCGTTTTCCACGCATTTACACCATGGAAACTTGCATCCGGAATACCGACGGAGCGGTAATCCAGGTTGCGGAGCGGCTCTTTCTGCCGAAAAACCGCATGACGCCGCCGGAAATCGATCATATATTTTGCAAAGTTATAAAAGTCTTCGTTTTTTGAAATCAGAGACCAGTCCAGCCAGTTTATTTCATTATCCTGGCAATAGGCATTGTTGTTTCCCAGTCTTGTAGCGGCAAATTCATCGCCGGCCTGAATCAGCGGCGTGCCCTGACTAAGCATCAAAAGCACATAGGCGTTACGCCACATTTTTTTCCGCAGCAGTTTTACAGACTTTTTGCGGCTCTTTCCCTCTTCGCCGCAATTCCAGCTGTGGTTCTGATCTGTTCCGTCCCGATTGTCTTCATGATTGAGCTCATTGTGTTTCCGGTCATAGCTCAGCGCATCCATCAGACTGAAGCCACCAACATTGGCCATATAATGAATGGTCGCACGATCGGTTGGATGCTCCTCGATCCGGTACATAAGCGTTCGGAGCATATCTTCGTCGCCTTTCAGAACACGGCGCATATCATCCTGGAACCCATTGTTGTAATCCGCAAGATACCGTGGTTTCAGTCCGGCCGCCGGACCGTGATGCGGCATCTCATTTCCATCTTCCCAGTGATCGGCAAAAATTTTGAACCGGCTCAGATACGGATCCCGGGCAATGACACTGAATGGTGCGTTGCCAATCATATGAATGCCGTCAACATGGTAATGAATCCGCCAATAACGCATGACCTGGCTGATCTGATCCGGCAGAGTCTCGCTTGTAAAATACAAATCGACAATGACCTCGATTCCCGCCTTATGAAGCGCAAGCACCATGGTGCGGAACTCATTTCTCGGATTTTTGTGATCCGAGGTGTAGGCCGACTTGGGCGCAAGCTGCATCGCATCCTTCGTAAATCCCCAATAGTTGATCTTGCCGGTTGGCTTGATTTCGGTTTGATAAGGATTTTCCGAACCAAAGTCCGGAAGCATGACCTCGTTGAATTCATACGGAGGCATGAGTTCAATTCCATTGATACCAAGTTCTTTTAAATATGGAATCTTGTCTATGATGCCGCGGAAGGTGCCTCTTTCATCCTTTGGCACATGGGAGCTATGATGTTTGGTAAAGCCGCGGACATGCAGCCGATACAAGATGCTGTCCTCATACGGAATACCCAGCGGACGGTCATTCATCCACTCTTCGGATTCTTCCGGAATAGCCACGGCTTCCTGAATCGGTGTCTTCAGAATACGGGTGCCGTCTTTCAGATTACCGAATTTTTTTCGTCCCTCAAAAACCGTACCATCCGGATCCGTAAAGATATGATGATCGGTTTCATAACAATAGCTGTATTCCCCCAGATCTTCACTCACTTCCAGACGCCAGACATCGCCAATGCGAAGCGCCGGATCAAAAGCAATCTGTTTCACCTTGCGATTGCCGCTGTAAAGATTGAGATATAACTTTTCTTTGCTGCATGCAACTGTAAAAATATATTTATCGTTTTCTTTTTTAAGTCCTAACATCTAGGCCCTTCTTCCGTGTGTCATTCATTTCTGCCAGATTCTCTTTTGAATAAGTATAGCATATCCAAAGGATTCTGCATTCGCCTTTGTACAAAAAAGGGTTCCATGTTAAGATGGAAAGGAAGCGGAACTTGCATTAGAAAGGACCATTTGCTATGAAAAAAATGATTTCCTGGAACGTAAACGGGTTGCGTGCGATCCTCGGTAAGAATTTTATAGAAGATTTCAAGAAACTGGATGCGGATATTTTCTGCCTTCAGGAAACAAAGCTTCAGGAAGGACAACATGATTTAGAGCTTCCCGGATACCATCAGTACTGGAATTATGCTGCTAAAAAGGGGTATTCCGGTACGGCACTGTTCACAAAGGAGGAACCTCTTTCTGTAAGCTACGGTATCGGCATAGAGGAGCATGATCAGGAAGGTCGTGTAATCACCGCGGAATTTCCGGACTACTATCTGATCACCGTATATGTACCGAACTCCCAGGGGGAACTCAAACGTCTTCCATACCGCATGGAATGGGAAGATGCATGGCTTAACTATATCAAAACTCTGGATGCCAAAAAACCGGTAGTCTATTGCGGTGATCTGAATGTCGCTCATGAGGAAATCGACCTCAAAAATCCTGCGACCAACCACAAAAATGCCGGTTTTACCGACGAAGAGCGGGCCAAATTTTCCCGTGTTCTTGCAAACGGATTTACGGATTCATTCCGGAGTCTTCATCCGGATGCCGTAGATGAATACAGCTGGTGGAGTTACCGGATGAAAGCCCGGGATCGGAATGTCGGCTGGCGTATTGACTATTTTGTAGTATCCGACAAAATCAAGGATCATATCAAAGATGCCTCCATCCATCAGGAAATTTTCGGTTCGGATCATTGTCCGATCGAACTTTTGCTTGATTTCTAAAGTCACAAAAAGCAAAAATCCCTCCTTACAGAAGCTTTTCCGTTTTTCGAAATTTTCTGGAAAATAGAAAAACGAAAGATCCTGTAAAGAGGGTTATTTTGTGCTTTTATTTGTCGATGCAAACCTGGAAGATGTAGAACTTCAGATAATAACTGTTTTCATCGCCGGACCAAAGGATTGGATGATCGGCAGCCTGTGTACGATACTCCACCTGACGGAGTCTCCGATGTACGGCATTGGCGGCTTCATTGATAGTTTTGGTAAAAAGCTCCGGCGTCATGAAATGAGAGCAGGAACAGGTGGCCAGATATCCGCCATCTTTTACAAGCTTCAATCCCTGCATGTTGATTTCACGATATCCCCGAATGGCCGCCTTTGTAGCTTCCCGTGATTTCGTGAATGCCGGCGGATCAAGAATAACAACGTCATACTGCTTTCCTTCTTTGTTCATTTTCGGAAGTTCATCCAGCACATCGGCCACACGAAAATGAACGGTGTCCTGAAGACCGTTCCGCATGGCATTGGCGGTTGCCTGCTGTACTGCTAGCTCTGAGATGTCAAGACCTTCTACATCAGCCGCTCCTGCGATACCGGCATTCAAGGCGAAAGTTCCCATGTGGGTGAAACAGTCCAAAACATGCTTTCCTTTGCACAGACGCTGAATAGCGAGACGGTTATATTTCTGATCAAGGAAAAAACCGGTCTTCTGTCCGTTGACTACATCCACCATATACTTTACGCCATTCTCGGTGATCTCTACATTGGTATCAAAAGGCTCTCCTATGAAGCCTTTATATGGCTCCATGCCCTCTTTTTTACGAACCGGTGCATCGGAACGCTCATAAACACCGCGAATGTGAATGTTATCTTTCGCCAGAATCTCCTTCAGATCTTCCACCAGTTCATTTTTCCAGCGGTCAATGCCGAGGGCCAGTGATTCTACTACAAGTACATCTTCATATTTATCTACCGTAAGACCCGGAAGCCAGTCCGCCTCACCAAAAATAATTCGGCAGGAGCTGGTATCGCAGACATTCTTCCGATACTCCCAGGCTGCTTTCACACGTTCATAGAAAAAAGCATGGTCAATCGGCTCTTTCCGGTAACGGCAAAGCATGCGTACACGAATCTTGCTATGGCTGTTGATATAACCATAGCCCATAAAATAGTCGTCAAAATCATGAACGGCAATGATGTTTCCATCGGCCGTATCACCACAGTACTCGGCGATTTCATTGTCGAACACCCAGGCACCGCCGGCCTTGATCGTACGTCCTTCGCCTTTTTTTAATATGATTTTTCCATCGGATACAAGAGATTCCGTCATAGTCTTTTCCTTTTTTATTTTATTATATCATGATGTGCGTTTCAAAAGTCGATATTGGGACATCATTTGCTTTTGCAATTTATACCATATGTGTTATGATTGCAAGCGAAATTGGAGGTAATTATGGCATACGAAATTAAATGTGACACACATACACATACTCTTTACAGCCGCCATGCCTACTCCACCATTGAGGAGAATGTTCGCGCCGCAAAAGCACAGGGGCTGGAGCTTCTGGCTTCCACGGACCATTTTTCCGCAATGCAATGGGCGGAACCCGACAATATTAAAAATTATCAGTATTTAACGACCTGCGATCTGTGGCCGCGCGAATGGCATGGTGTTACCCTGCTTCGCGGCTGCGAGGCCGATATCATTGATCTGGACGGCTCCTTGTATGGCGATACTATAAAGGTTACAGAATCGATCGTGGGCGATCCTTATTCGGAACCTTCCACTCTTTATGAGTATGCAACCAAAAAGTTTGACTACGTTATTGCTTCTGTGCATGGAAAACAGTTTACTATTGGTGCCGGCACTGCTGCCCTTACCGAAATGTACATTCGTGCTTTATGCCGTCCGAATGTCCTGATTCTCGGTCATATCGGCCGCTCCGGTCTTTCGGTTGATATTGATCCGATCCTTTCCACTGCCAAATCCCTGCATAAGTTAATTGAAATCAATGAGCACAGCTTCGGATTCGGCGGAGAGTCTCTGCACCGCTGCCGTTCCATTCTGGTGCGCTGTGCCGAACTGAATGTACCGATCTCCATTTCGACAGATGCTCATATTTCCTACGATATCGGTAAATTCGACAAGGTTCAGCAGCTGCTGCAGGATGTGCATTTTCCGGAAGAACTGATCGCCAGCCGCGACCGAAAGCATTTCCTTCGTGCTCTGAAGGATGCCGGTCTCCGTGATCTGACCGCACTGGATCACTAATCTTTACTTCCCGGTCTCTCTTTTTTCCGGCCAATAAAAATACGACCTCTTTCATGCTTTCAGGCAGATCCCTTTGCCGGGAAATCCGGCAGACGGAGCAAGCCCTCTATGCATGGAAGAGGTCGTTTTACTTATATTCTGAAACCTTTTCTCCCGGCTTTATTCATTTTCTTCCGCAGCCGCAAGAGACTGATGATCCTGAATCTCCATGATCATATCAACACGGGTCTGATGACGTCCGCCTTCAAACTTTGCATTGATCCATGCATCTACAATCTGCTTTGCCGTCTCAATACCGATAACACGGGCACCAAAACATACAACATTCGCATTGTTGTGACGCTTGGACATCTCCGCAGAATATGGTTCAGAACAGCAGCAGGCACGTACGCCGTCCACTTTATTGCAGGCAAGAGAAATACCTACGCCGGTTCCGCAAATGGCGATGCCTCCGTCTACCTTTCCCTCTGCTACCATTTTACCTACACGATAGCCCGCAATCGGATAATGAAAAGACTCTGTCGAGTTGGTGCCTACATCCACCATCTCAATGCCCTTGCTCTCAAGGTATTCCTTGATTTCTTTCTTCATTTCTACTGCTGCATGATCGTTACCAATAACCAGTCTCATAATTGTTTCTCCAAAAGTGTATACTGTCGTGGATCTGCCGTCGCTCTGCATGGCAGTCCTATCCCAAAAACAAATAGAGTATACCACATTTTCCTGATTTTCATCCTTTCTATTATAGAAACATTCTTATATAATAGTCGTATATACATATGCTTTTAGGAGGATATCACCATGAAGCTTGAGAATGTAAACAATATCGAAGGCCTTTTTAATGTTCTGGACCATTGCGAGGGTAAGGTAGAACTTGTTTCTGCAGAAGGCGACCGCATTAATCTTAAGTCCAAGCTCAGCCAGATGCTTTTAACCGCAAAGCTGCTCGATAATGCCACCATTAAGGAACTCGAACTGATCGTTTCTGAGCCAAATGATATGAAGAAGGTTGTTGACTTTATGATGTCAGATGCTCATGTAAATTGATTCAATCAAAAGCTTTACATCTATTCCATGAACGGAACGTAAAAAACGGAAGCCTCGGCTTCCGTTTTTTTGTATGGAGCTGTATGTGGCTGTCTGTTGCTGTTTTTAATCAATGATTTCTGCCGTCAATGCAAAGCCCGGCTCCACATATTCTTTTTCCAGATTTTCTTTTGTCAGCGCTGTCGGTTTCATACGATAGGCCGGAACAATCATGCTTCCATTCTGATAGGTTTCGGTATCATTGATTTCCGGCTCCTGTCCATGCAGTATGCGGTCTGCTGCTTCCGTCAAAACGCCGGACAGCGTTTCGGGATTCCGAAATACAGTCATTGTCTGTGTACCGCCGCGAATCGCATTGATCGTTGATTCGTCACCGCCGTCTCCGGTAATGACCGGTCGGGATCCCGTATAGGTTCCCGCTTCCATTGCCTCCGTAATAGCTTCCGAAACCCCTTCTGCCAGAAGATCATCGGTACAGAGAACGGCATTCAGCTCCTTCCCGTTCGAATAATATTTCTTAAGGATTTCCGCCATACGCAGCTTGGCATTGGCCCTTTCCTGCCGATCCGATAATGCTTCTACCGTAAACTGCTCCATCTCCTTCTGACCGGATGGAATGGACAAACGGCCATCATCCATATATGGAAACAGCGTTTCCATCATTCCCGGAATTCGAAACCACAGACTTCGATCCATCGGATCTCCCGCAAAGATTTCCATCGTTCTTGCCTCTTCTATGACTCCATTCTGATCAGCAGACTCCGATTCTTTACTCTGTCCCGTTAGCTTTAGTGCCTTCAATACATACTCTGCTTCCGTCTGTCCCACAGACATATCATCATATCCGATCAGATAGTTTAAGCCTGTAGTCTCCATCGGAAGCTGATTGATTGCAATTACCGTAACGCCGTGGTCCCGGATTTCCGTAAGAACCTCCTGCAGGGATGAGACCTCAACCGGAGCCACAAAAATCACTTTACAGCCTTCTTCATACAATGTTTTTAAATCCGCAATCTGCTGTGCGGCAATTTTATCGACTGCAATTTCCGGCTCCTGAAAAATCTGCTTATCCGGCCGCTTCAAAGCAAAGTTCACCATCGGTGTATACCCGGCTGCCTTCAGCGTCTCGCTAAAATACTTCGAAAATCGAGTCCAACGTTCGCGAAACTGATTTGGCAAGGAAACGCCGATCTTTTCACCCTGTCCGCCAATCAGATTTAACTTCCGTATATTGGCAGCTTCCGGAGCCGACGAATCCTCCGCACGTGTCGTTTCCTTCAGATTTCCGTCTCCCGGCTGATTTTCACGCG
>ONLM01000063.1 GCA_900318695.1 uncultured Eubacteriales bacterium
AACAAATCACAAACAATGCGATCCAGACGGTGGTCTGATTCCGGAGCCAGATCAATGGTCCATGTCCGAAAAATGCCAACACCTGGTTCATAAAAGCGCCCTGCAATTCACCAAACATCATGCGGAAAATTGTCCCCGCTACTACTACGGAAGTCAGTGCCGGAATAAACATTGCACTACGGAAAATCGTGCGGAGCTTCATCAGCTTTGAATTCAGCATATAGGCCAGTGCCAATGGTATCGGAATCATCAGCAACAACGTAACTATGGTATAAAACACACTATGCTGTATCGATTTATAAAAAATCTTATTCCGCAAAAGTTCGTAGTTATGCAGTCCCACAAAGGTATAATTGCCGCCATTCACCTTTTGAAAACTCATAATGATCGCTGAAACGACCGGATAAAAGAAAAACACACAAAATGTGATCAGAAACGGTAGAATAAATACAAACGGTGCAGCCTTTTGTGAGTACAGAAATTTTTTAAAGCGATTGGTCTTTCTTTCGTTCATTCCCATCCCTGCTTTCCCAATGTATAAAATGAGGGAGCGTACCTTTGGCACGCCCCCTGGTACTTCGTATCTTAGTAAATAATGGTAGCCTGCTCATCTTCCAGCAATGTCTTCGCATCGGTGTCCTTAGCCGCTTCAAATGCATTGACATATGTAGTTGATACAAGAACACTATACGTTGCAGAATATGCGCCCTTAATATTCGGAGCAGTCAGCTCTGTACCATAGTCTTTCTTGATCTGCTTCAGAACGTCAAACGGATTGGTCTGGAAGAATGCGATAAACTTATTATTCTTATCACTGGTCAGTGCCGTGTTATCCCATACTTCCGTACGGATCGGATCAAATCCAAGCTTTTCCCAAATGTACTCGCCACCAACTTCCGAAAGCTTTGCATAAGCAAGGAATTCTTTCGCAAGTGCTTCATTCTTTGTCTGGCTTGTTACGCCAGTGCCGGTACCGCCCTGCAATACGCATCGTACATCGCCCTTATTCCATACCGGAACTTCCTTAATGGCGATTTTGCCTTTCAGATCCTTCATATAATCTGTGAATCGTCCCATATACCACATTGGCATGGAAATGGATGCGCAGCCGCCATCATTAAAGTGTGCATACCACTCTTCTGTATGGAAACCACCGCCCGGTGCAATCTCGCAAACACCGGCATCCAGCATTTCACGGATCTTATTGATGGTCTTTGCACCCGCCTCCGAATTGATGGCCGGATTTCCATCCTTATCCAAATACGTGTCGCCCTGCTCCAGATTCATGAGCTGTGGCAGGAACAGATCAGACGTTTCTACCGCAGTCATCGGCTTACCGGTTTTCTCAAGTACCTTCTTTCCGGCCTCCATGTAGTCGTCCCAGGTTACAATGTCATCCGGATTGACACCGGCTGCATTCATGATGTCCATATTGTAATACGTGACAGCCGCACCGAGATGGAAGTCAATGCCATATTCGTTGCCGTTATTGTCACCATACATATCAACACGTGACATAATAACATCGTTCTTGTATGGTTCTACTACATCATTCAATGGAAGCAGATATCCACCCTGAAGGAATGTTGCGAAATGGCCAATTTCTACATCAGCAATATCCGGCGCGCCGGTTCCGGATTGCAATGCAACAAGAAGTTTGGTATGCATTGCAGAAGAATCACCGGTCGTCACCGTAAGGTTGATTGGCTTATCCGGATGATCCTTATTCCATTGATCTGCCATGAATGTGTAGTACGCTACATGAAGTTCCTGGAAAGTCCAAAGGCTAAGATCCGTTCCTCCATCCACAAAGGTATTGGTTCCTGTCGTTGTCTGTGCCTTTGCATTCGCATCTGCTGCCGCTGCGGTTGTATCCGCTGCCGCTGCGGAGCCTGCTGCAGGTGCTGCTGTTGCGGTTTCATTCCCTGCCGGTGATCCTGTGGTTGCTGTACTGCCGCCGGATGATCCGCATCCTGCAAGCATGCTGACCGTCATTGTAGCTGCCATTAATGCTGCCAAAGTTTTCTTTTGCATTGTTTCCTCCTCTTGTATTTCTTCACGACCTAGCATATTAATAATGCTTTTCTATATGATAAATTTAATATCATTATCAACAAAAAGTAAATGGGTTTTGTACAGATTGCACTATTAAGTTGTATCAAAAAGCAGAATTTAAGCTATTTTTTCGAGAAAGCCGTACAACTTTTTAAAAGTGTTTTTGGGATTAATTCACTCGCTGTATTTTGCAGGCTGACATTTGTCTTTCACTCTTTACTGAATACCTAATTTTCTTCTTTTGTTTGTCAAAAAAAACTAGCCCTTAAAACATAATTCTTATAGAATCGTTGCATTGGCTTTACGGCGACATTCACTATATAGTGATTACGAATATTTTTAAATTTTTTAGGGGGCATTGTGGCAGTAGGTTTTCGAGCTTATCTTGATTTTGAACGTGTTGACGAGTCTTTGGTTAAAGAGTACCAGACCATTCCGAGCAGTAACATTGGTGACTGTGTAAAGCGTATGAACTGTATGTTCGGCGGCATTAAGTCATTCAACAAAAAACGCCTGGTCGGCGCCGCTTTTACAATAAAGGTACCGGCTGGTGATAATCTGGTTGCACAGATGGCACTTGACTATGCAAAACCGGGTGATATCATCGTAATCGATGGCGCAGGTTATCAGGATCGTGCATTGGTTGGCGGTATGATGCTTGCTTATGCCGAGCAGCGAAAGCTTGGCGGTTTTGTTGTAAACGGCGCCGTACGTGATATCGAGGATATCAAGAACAGTACTCTTCCGGTATTTGCAATTGGTGCTACACCATTGGGACCTTATCGCGAAGGCCCTGGTGAAATCGGTGTCCCTGTCGTTTGCGGCGGACAAGTTGTTATGCCTGGCGATCTGCTTGTAGGAGACGCCGACGGTCTTGTTGTTATTCCTCGACAGGATGCCGGTGAACTTTTGGAAGCGGTTCACAAAAATCTTGCCATGGAGCAAACTGAGATGGCACACATGAAGGACGGTACTTATTCCGAAGAAAAGCATAAGAAGCTTTTCACCGATGCATTCCTTTCCCGTGGCGGAAGTTTTGCATAAATCAAAAATAAAGACCTTGGTATTGACTTTACGCCAATACCGAGGCCTTTCGTTTATGTCTATACCTATTACCTTAATTCATGGGTAATATAAGCCGGAATATATTATGATGTGAGTGTCAAATGTATCCGCCACCCACTTATGATATAACTGTCAAATGCCGATATACTGATTTTTAAGAAGGAGGGAATTATGCTGTTTAAACTGATTTTAGCCGGAATACTGTTCCTTTCGCTCTTGCTTGTAGGAGCCTGCTATCTGGTTTGGGCTTTCAGCCACTTCGGATGGATCCAGCTGCTCGCAAAGGGGCAGAAATTCCCCTCTCTCGGAATATCCTTCCTCATCCTCTTGATCACTGCAGTTTTCTTCGTTTGTTCCCTTTCTTTTGTGGATGCCATCGTAATCTTTTTTCATACCGTCGTGTTCTTCCTTCTGTCCGGCGTCTTGCTTTTTGTCTTTAAGATTTTCAGCAAACACGAACCGGCATTTTATCTGCAGGGATGGATTGCCATCACAGTAACCCTGCTCACCCTTTCTATCGCGTATTTTCACTGCACTCATGTATGGCAGAAAGATTATCATTTAGAAACGGACAAATCTCTGGCTCCATTACGCGTTGCTATGCTCTCCGACATCCATTTAGGTACAACCTTTAACAGTCAGGGATTTACGCACTATCTCCAGAGAATAGAATCCCAGCATCCGGATATTCTTCTGATCCCGGGTGACTTTGTAGATTATACCGCTCAAAGGGAAGATTTGCGTCTTGCTGCAAAGGCATTGAGCGAACTTTCCATCCCCTATGGAGTATGGTTTTCTTTCGGGAACCATGATGAACCCAGCCTCGGTGTGCGAAACTTCAGCGGTGATGAATTTCGTCAGATTCTGACCGAACAGCACATCCATATCCTGGAGGACTCCTGCGAATTAATTGATAACCGTTTTTACATTGCAGGACGCAAAGATCGTTCCATGGGTCCCCGTGCTTCTATACAGGATCTTCTGGCGCCTCTTGATACATCAAAATATATTATCGTCCTTGACCATCAACCGAATGATTATGCCAATGAAGCCGAATCCTCTGCTGACCTTATCCTTTCCGGCCATACCCATGGCGGACAGTTATTCCCAATTCACTGGATTGGCCGCTGGATCGGCGCATTCGATCGAGCTTACGGTTATGAACGACGGAATGCCACCGACTTCATCGTAACTTCCGGCATTTCCGACTGGGCAATGCATTTTAAAACCGGTGCCCGCTCAGAATATGTTATTATAGACATCACATCTTGACAGAAAGTGAATTTATTATGACTATCCTCTCTAAATATAACCAGAAATTTCTAAAAACCACTTTACGTATCGCGATTCCGATCATCATTCAAAATGCAATCACAAACCTTGTCGGCATGCTAGACAACATCATGGTCGGGCAGGTTGGTACCAATGAAATGTCCGGCGTTTCCATTGTCAACCAGTTGATATTTGTATACAACTTGATGATTTTTGGCGGCAGTGCGGGCATCGGCATTTTCACTGCCCAGTTTGCCGGAAAGCATGATCAAAAAGGTCTTACCTATACAGTTCGTCTCAAACTCGCCATGGTCCTTCTTCTCACCTTTCTGGGCGTTATGGTCTTTTTTAATTCCGGTGATTCACTGATCCGACTTTGGCTCAACGGTTCCAACTCTATGGACGATAGCATAGCAACTCTTACCGCTGCCCATCAGTACATGCTCACCATGCTTGTCGGACTCTTACCATTTGCTCTGGCTCAGGTATACTCCAGCACTCTTCGTGAGACCGGCGAGACCATGATTCCAATGATGGCAGGTCTCACAGCGATCGTTGTAAATCTGATTGGAAACTATATTCTCATCTACGGTAAGTTTGGCGCTCCGCAGCTCGGCGTTGTCGGTGCTGCTGCCGCAACAGTCCTTTCCCGTTTTGTGGAAGCCGCTTTTGTAATCCTATGGTCACACCGGCACGCTAGAAGATTTCCATTTATGAAGGATGTCTTCCGCAGCTTCTATGTACCGCGTCAGCTGGCTGCAAGCATTCTGCTAAAGTCTTTCCCTCTCCTTCTTAACGAAACGCTCTGGAGTCTGGGGCAGGCCGCATTAAGCCAGCAGTATTCCACTCTGAGCCTGTCTGTAATTGCCGCTTTTAATATCAGCAGTACGATCGCCAATGTCTTTAATGTAGCTTTCATTTCCATGGGCGATGCTACAGCAATTATTCTAGGGCAGAAACTGGGACAATTGGGAACAACCGGTGATAAAAATGCCGTAAAACATGACGCCTACCGCCTGGCTGTTATTTCTGTCGTTCTATGTATTATTTCCGGCTCGTTAATGGCTCTGACTTCTCTGTTTTTTCCACAGGTATACAATACAACAGCGGAGATCAAACACACCGCCTCCACTCTGATTCTGGTCAGTGCATGCTATATGCCGGTTCACGCCTACATGAACGCCTCCTATTTCACCCTGCGTTCCGGTGGCAAAACCTGGATTACCTTTCTGTTCGATTCGGTTTTTGTCTGGGTATGCTCCATTCCGGCCGCCTATATTTTTACTCACTATACCTCGATGACCATCGTCCCGGTATACATCTCTGTACTGAGCCTTGACTTCATTAAGTGCATCATTGGTTTTCTGCTGGTTCGAAACGGAAACTGGATTCATGACCTTACGGAATATGTTGCGTAAATTTATGCTTTAACAATCTTCATCCGGAAGAGGCGGGACGTTATTACGTTCCGCCTCTTCTATTGGTATTCCTTTCGAACGATCCAATACCTGCTGAATATGCATTGCCCCGGTTCCGCGAATACTCTCTTCATACCCGGTCAATGCCGCAAATGGCGAAAACTGCGGTGCACGGTTCTGTAATGTCATGCGCGGATGTTTTCGTCCATCCGGCTCATGATGCGGAAGCTCCAGTAAATCTCCATACTGTTTCTCTGCCTCCCGCATCTCATACCGCAACTGTTCTGTGGCCACCCCTTTCACCTCATGCCAAGCTAGTTTCTCCCTTGCCACTTTACTTCTCCTTTCCGACAGAGCGTTCCATCCTACCGATTTGTATTCTGATTCCGCCCGCAACCTGCTCCGGCAGACTTATGCTCTATGACCGCCGATTTGCATGTTACGTTCCTGCATTGTTCCTTCCTCAAACAGATTCATTCCTTTCAGGATCGCATTCTTTCCGAATTTCTTTTTAATCTCAATCGCCGCCTTTTGCAATCGTTTTTCCCGTTCCAGTTCTTTCTTCCGTTTCCGTTCCTCCCGTTCTTTTTCTTCATAATCTGTAAAAAGATCCATCTGCTCCCAACTGCCGTTCACACCACAAAAGCAGCCATGGTTCCGGGCGCTGTCATACACCGCAGCCTCATCCCGAACATGATTTGCAGCAATCGTAAACCGGCGAATCAAAAGCATCGGGTCGACAAGTTTCTCATAAAGCATCGTAAATGCCTCCGTAATCTGCCGTGTAGAACTGGTCATTTCTTTTAAATTTGCAGAGGCGTGAACCGACTTCGGCACTGCACGTCCATAGCCGTCCACGGAAACCGGTCCATGATATTTTTTTCGTATTTCGGGATTCCGCAGACTTTCCGTATCATATCCCACATAGAGTACAATCTGATCCGTCATCAGCCGTTTATCTACAAGATCCAGACTCATCTGATCCGCCATTTCTTTTAGAATCAGTTTTCCCTTTTCTTTTGTGTACGGGCACTGCAGAACCTGTCCCGAACTGATACTCGAATTTTCCGGCCGATATGCTTTGACCTCTGCCATGGTACAAGGCTCATATCCCCAGGCATGGTCGATCAGAAGTTCGGCATTAATTCCAAACAGCCGATATAGAAGATCCTCATCAACCATACTGATGCGGGCAACGTCTCCCATCGTATACATCCCGTACGCATGCAGTTTTTTGGCATATCCTACACCGACTCTCCAAAAATCCGTAAGCGGCTGATGCGTCCACAGACAGCGCCGGTATGAAAATTCATCCAGTTCTGCAATCCTGACTCCATATTCGTCCGCCTGCATATGTTTTGCCACAACATCCATGGCAACCTTTGCCAGATACATATTTGTTCCAATACCTGCTGTAGCGGTAATGCCCGTCGCATCCAGCACCTCATGAATCATTTTCCGGGCCAGTTCCTGTGCCGTCATGCCATATGAATGCAGATACGATGTCACATCCATAAAAACTTCATCGATTGAATATACATGAATGTCTTCCGGCGCCACATAATTCAAATAAATATTGTAGATCTCCGAACTGACATTGATATAAAGCTGCATCTGTGGTCTGGCCGGAATGAAATCCAGCTCCAGCCCCGGATCCTGATTAAGTTTGCAAATATCGGCCGACTTCCCGGTAAAAGGTCTGCCGCCATTTCTTCTAAAACGCTCTGCATTGATCTCCCTCACCCGTTCCAGTACCTCAAAAAGACGTGCCCGGCCCGGAATCCCAAAAGACTTCAGCGAAGGAGACACGGCAAGACAAATGGTCTTCTCCGTACGTTCAACATCCGCAACCACAAGATTTGCAGTAAGCGGATCCAGCCCCCGTACCCGGCACTCAACAGAAGCATAAAAAGATTTCAAATCGATGCACAGATAGGATGCCGTTCCTGTATTCGATTGTTTATAATTTATGTTTTCCCTGTTCATGCATCAAGCATAGCAGAACTTCTTGATAAAAGCAAACAAATGTTTTATATTTGATTTCAGCATCACGTCTAACACTAACAATATGCCTGCTTTCCATGTTATGATATAAGTGCCTAAAGTCGATATCATGTTATACTAAAAGCGCAATTTTTTTATGATTCAGAAAGTGTACCACCATGGCAATACAAGAAAAAAATTATGAAATTGATATGACAACAGGACCATTGCTTCCAAGCATCCTGAAATTTACTATACCTCTGATCTTTTCCGGAATTCTGCAACTTCTGTTTAATGCAGCCGATATCATCGTTGTAGGACAGTTTTCCGGTCCGAATTCCATCGCGGCCGTCGGCTCCACATCCGCAGTAATCAATCTTCTGATCAGCGCCTTTATGGGTCTTGCTGTCGGTGTCAACGTACTGGCCGCACGTTATTTTGCCACAAAAGACGAAATCCGTATGCAAAAAACCGTCCATACTTCCGTCACCTTGAGTTTCCTTCTGGGAATTGTGCTCGCCGTGATCGGTATTTTGGCCGCACGCCCGATCCTTGCCATCATGGGAACCCCCGTCGACGTCATTGATCTGGCCGAACTCTACATGCGCATCTACTTTGCAGGCATGCCTGTGATCATGCTTTACAATTTCGGAGCCGGCATTCTCCGTGCTGTCGGCGATACCAAACGACCTCTGTACTATCTTACCGCCGCAGGCATAATCAACATTCTGCTGAATCTTGTTTTTGTCATCCTTTTTCATATGGATGTTGCCGGAGTTGCTCTGGCCACTATTTTGTCAGAAGCCTTTTCTGCCCTGCTGGTCTGTCGCTGTCTTATGCGAATCCGTTCTTTTTACCGTCTGGATCCTCATAAGCTCGGCATTGACCGGAAAACTGCACTCAGCATTGCCAAAATCGGTCTTCCGGCCGGACTGCAGGGTGCGATTTTCAGCCTGTCAAATACTCTGATCCAGTCTTCCGTCAATTCCTTCGGTTCTACTTTTATGGCCGGAAATGCCGCTGCGCAAAATCTGGAAGGCTTTGTATATATCGCAATGAACTCGGTTTATCAGGGTTGCATTTCCTTCACAAGCGCAAACTATGGTGTTCGAAACTTCCGAAGAATCCGAAAAATCCTTTTAGAATGTCTCCTTGTCGTTACTGTAATCGGCCTGACTCTGGGTGGCGGATTTTATCTCGCCGGCCATTATCTCCTCGGCATTTACACATCGGATCCGGCCACCATTGGCTATGGTCTGATTCGCATGCGCTATATCTGCATTCCGTATTTTCTGTGCGGAATTATGGATACCTTGTGCGGCTCGATCCGTGGATTGGGGCGCGGCGTCCTGCCAATGATCGTTTCGCTCATCGGTGCCTGTGCCTTTCGTATTGTCTGGATCTTTACGGTTTTTCAAATGATTCATACGCCGAATATCCTATACAACTCGTATCCGATATCCTGGCTTCTCACCGCGATAACCCATTTCATTTGCTTCATGATCATCATAAAAAAGGAAGAACGCGGAATATAAGAATCTCAATAAGGAGAATTTCATTATGAAAAAGTACCGTTCTAAAACCCTTCTGCTTGCCGGATTTCTGGGCAGCGCTCTGCTATTTAGCGCCTGCGCCGAAAAACATGTATCCACATCTTCGATTAGCACTACCCCGGCAGGAACAGGAGCGGAAACACATTCTGTAAAAATCACTCAAGACGATTCTGAAAAGGCAGTCGACACGGAACCGGCAGAAGTCCCGCCGAAAGCCGGCCTGATACGCAGCAGTCTGACACATGAATGGATCACGGAAGATGCCGAAGCCCAACGCCCTCTCGCCTGTATGTTTCCGACAGACAAAAAAGCCCAACCTCAATACGGTATTGATCGTGCCGAGATTCTTTATGAAATTCTGGAAGAAGGCGATATGTCCCGTCAGATGATGATCATTAAAGACTGGAAGGATTTGAACCGGATCGGAAATTTTCGTTCAATCCGCGATTATTATGTCCAAACCGGTCTCGAATGGGATCCAATTTTTTTGCATGCCGGAGGACCGGAAGTTTTTGTAAAAGAAATCCTGACACGCAAGGATGTTGATAATATTAACGGTGTTGGCGGTCCAATGGGACCGGATTACGGTGCCTACTTCCGAATCCCGGAAGGCTCCCGTTCCGAACATACCCTGTATTCCGATGCTTCGCATCTGCAAAAGGCCTTGGAAAAATCCGGCTTTCAGAGCACCCATCGTGACTTCTATGTCGCGAATCATTTCCGTTTTTCCCACGGTGATACAGTCAATGATCTTTCGGATTATGTCAATGCTTTTCCGGCGGCGGTGATTGACATGAGCGGTTCCTTTCCGGTATCCAAATCCACATATACCTATAACCCGGAAGATCATCAATACTACCGATCTATGTACAATACTGCTCAACGCGATGCCATCAGCGGCAACCAGCTTCATTTTGCCAATGTTCTTGTAGAAGCCTGCTATTGGGGTGACCGTGGTCTCTCATACAAACTGTTTCAGACTATTGACTCCGGACGGCATGGCTATTTCTTTACCGAAGGAAAAATGATTCCCGTCACCTGGAAAAA
>ONLM01000191.1 GCA_900318695.1 uncultured Eubacteriales bacterium
AGGCCTTTCGCAAGAAAGCACTGGATCGGGCATTTAAGGAAGCCGTACCTGCAGACGTTCTGGATACATTAAGAGAGGGATTGGCGCAACTTGGTAAATAAATTATATGGGTTGATCGGGCTTTGTCAGAGAGCCAGGAAACTCCGGAGCGGCGAGTTCGCCACGGAAAAATCCCTGAAAGAAGGAAAATCCTTTCTGGTTCTGATCCCGGAAGACGCATCAGACAACACAAAAAAGAAGTTTATAAACATGGCGGTATATCGCAACGTGCCATATTACATAATTGGAACAAAGGAAGCACTCGGACACGCAGTGGGACAGGCAGAACGCTCGTCCATGAGCATTGAGGATCAGGGGCTTGCTGAGGCGATGATAAAGAATATTGACGGAGGTAGTGCGAATGTTAGATGAATCAGCAAAGAGTAATGGAGTAGGCGGCAACGAGCAGGAAAAGGCGGGTGAGCCTAAAAAGAAAAAGCTTGCGGTCGTATTCCATTCTCAGAATTCCGCAAACCACAAGAATCATCCGCTTGGAAAGCTCTCTGGTAAGAGACCGGCAAGCGGTGCAGAAAAGGAAACACCTGCTGCAAAGAAGACAGCAAGTCCAAACGGGCGTCCGTTGCCTCCTGGAACAGCACGTGTAACTCCATTAAAGGAACTGAACGAGATTCAGAAAAAGCAGGCGGAGGAAGAGGCTGCCAAGGAGGCTGCTGCAAGAGAAGCAGCCAAGGCACAGGCAGAAAAAGAGGAAGCTGCCAGAAGAGAAGCCGAGGCGAAGCGGGTTGTTGCTGCCGCAACAGCACAGGAAGCTGCCATTGCCGCAAAGCTTGCCAAGGTAAGAGCTGCTCAGAGTCAGAATAATGAGCATCGTTCCTCTGATCGTAACGGCCAGAACCGTTCACAGGGTCAGAATGGACGTTTCAATAATCGTAACGGTCAGGGTCGCCCACAGGGTCAGGGCGGACGCTTCGGTGATTCCGACGGCGATCGCAGCCAGTCCAGATCCGGCCAGAGATCCGGCGGTTTCCAGCACCGTTCTTCCGGTGTTGCCGCTCCGTCCGTTGACGTAAGTTCAAAGCCAAGCGTAAATCGTGCAGCGGCTGATCATAACAAAAAGAAGACAAATACGTATGGTCAGAAGAGCTATGAAAACGAGAAGGCTGAGGCAGCAAAGAAGAACCGTACAAACCGTAAGCAGAACAAATACGGTGCCGCACAGAGCTATGATCGCGACGGTGAAGTAATCCACAAGGCAAAGAAGACCGGTAAGGGCGCCTTCATTAAGCCGGAGGTTGTAAAACCGGTAGAAGAAGAGATCAAGGCTATTACTATTCCGGATGTAATCACTCTGAAGGATCTTGCCGACAAGATGAAAATCAAGGCAGCCGAGATCATCAAGAAGCTCTTTATGCAGGGCAAGATGGTTACTTTAAACACCGAGCTTTCCTACGAAGATGCAGAGAATATTGCTCTTGAGTACGAGATCCTTTGTGAGAAGGAAGAAAAGGTTGATATTATTGCCGAACTCGTTAAGGATGACGTAGAAGACGCAGAGGAGAACCTTGTTAAGAGACCTCCGGTTGTCTGCGTTATGGGTCACGTTGACCATGGTAAAACCTCCATTCTTGATGCGATTCGTAAAACCAATGTCACCTCTCGTGAGGCCGGCGGTATCACACAGGCCATCGGTGCATACCAGGTAACCGTCAAGGTAAACGACGAAGACCGTATCGTTACTTTCCTTGATACACCGGGACATGAAGCCTTCACCGCAATGCGTATGCGTGGTGCACAGTCTACCGATATTGCTGTTCTCGTTGTTGCTGCAGATGACGGTATCATGCCACAGACCATCGAGGCTATTCATCATGCCAAGGCAGCCAATACACCGATCATTGTTGCAATCAACAAGATCGATAAGCCGGAAGCAAACCCGGATCGTGTAAAGCAGGAACTTATGCAGTACGATCTCGTACCGGAAGAGTACGGCGGAGATGTCATCTGCTGTCCTGTATCAGCAAAGACCGGCGAAGGTCTCGAGAACCTGCTTGAGAATATCGTTCTTGAGTCTGATGTCATGGAACTTAGAGCAAATCCGAATCGTGCCGCTTACGGTATTGTCATCGAAGCCGAGCTCGATAAAGGTAAGGGTTCTGTTGCCAGAGTCCTCGTTCAGAAGGGTACTCTCCACCAGGGTGATGTTGTTGCCGTAGGTTCTGCTTATGGTAAAGTTCGTGCTATGACCGATGATAAGGGCAAGCGCATTAAGGCTGCCGTTCCTTCACAGCCATGTGAGATCCTGGGTCTCAACTCCGTACCAAACGCCGGTGAGATTTTCCAGGTAAAGGACAACGAGAAGGAAGCCAAGGCTTATGCAGCAGCCTTCGTAACCGAAAACAAGCAGAAGATGATCGAAGAGTCCAAGAAGAAGGTTTCTCTGGATGCTCTCTTTGATCAGATCAAGGCCGGTGAAATCAAGGAACTTCCTATCATCCTCAAGGCTGATGTTCAGGGTTCTGTTGAGGCTGTAAAGGATTCCCTCGAAAAGATCAAGAACGACGAAGTTGCTGTTAAGGTTATCCACTCCGGCGTAGGTGCCATCAACGAGTCTGATGTTGTACTCGCCAGCGCTTCCAATGCAATCGTAATCGGTTTCGATGTTAAGCCGGATTCAACGGCACGAGAGATTGCAGACCGTGAGCACGTAGATATCCGTCTCTATAATATTATTTATAAGGCAATCGAAGATGTTGAAGCTGCCATGAAGGGTATGCTTGCTCCTGTATATGAGGAGAAGGTCATCGGTCATGCCGAGATCCGTCAGATCTTCAAGGCATCCGGTGTCGGCAGCATCGCCGGTTGTATGGTAAAGGATGGTCTTGTACAGCGTGGTGCCAAGGCAAGAATCACCCGTGGTGAGAACCAGATCTTTGATGGTGAAATTGCTTCCGTTAAGAGATTTAAGGATGATGTCAAGGAAGTTAAGGCCGGATTTGAATGTGGTCTCGTATTTGATGGCTTCAATGAAATCGAACTGGAAGATTGGGTTGAAGTTTATGTCATGGAAGAGGTTAAGCGTTGAGAAAAAATTCCGTTAAAAATACACGAATCAATGCAGAAGTCATGCGAGAACTTTCTGTTCTCATCCGTGACCTGAAGGATCCGCGCGTTTCTCCAATGGCGTCTGTAACAGGTGCCGATGTAACACCGGATCTTCAGTACTGCAGAGTTTATATTTCTGTATTAGGCGGCGAAGACTCTATGGACAAAACCCTTGCAGGCCTTCGTGCAGCAGCAGGATTTCTCCGTAGAGGACTTGCACAGACTGTGAATTTACGTCATACTCCGGAACTTCAGTTTATTCCGGACAATTCCATCGCCTATGGTGCACATATGGACGAATTGATTCACCGCGTGCAGTGTGAAGACGCTGCAAAGCGAGCAGCCAATGATACAGAAGAAACCTCAGAAGAAGAGGCAAATGATGATTGATTTTAATGTCATGATCGAACAGGCGGCCAGCATCGCCATTCTGGGTCATACCAATCCGGACGGTGACTGCCTCGGCTCTACCCTGGGCTTAAAGGCATATATATTAAATCGTTATCCCGAAAAAAAGGTAAATGTTTATCTGCAGGAGGCAAATGAAAAGTTTGCATTCCTGCCGGGATTTTCCGACATTGTCCATGTACCGTCCACTCGGCACTATGAGCTTTGTATCATCTGCGACTGCAACGGTTACGACCGTGTAGGAGATTTCCGCATTATTGCAGAACATGCCGATACAGTTTATGTAGCCGATCATCACATTCCGGGTGCGCAGACATTCGAAAACGGTTCTATCCGTCCGGAAGCTTCCAGCGCATCCGAAGTTGTCTACGATCTTTTGGATCCGGCGTACATAAATAAGGATTGTGCAAGCTGCCTTTATACCGGCATCGTTCATGATACCGGTGTGTTCAAGTATAACTGTACGTCCCCTCATACCATGGAAATTGCCGCTAATCTCATGGCAACCGGTATTGATTTTGGATTTATCATCGACGACAGCTACTATACAAGAACCTACGCACAGCAGCAGGTTATGGGCCGCGTTTTGATGGAAAGCCTCATGATCATGGACCGGCGCTGTCTGGCCGGATGGCTTACCATGAAGGACATGCGCTTTTATAATGTGACATCCCGTGATATTGACGGTATCGTCAGCATCATGCGTGAAACCCGCGATATTGATTGCGCACTTTTTATATATGAAGTCAGCAACCAAACCTACAAGGTAAGTCTCCGTTCAAACAATGAACAGCTGGATGTTGCGAAAGTCGCTGCCGCATTTGGTGGTGGCGGGCACAAAATGGCAGCCGGTTGTTCACTTCAGGGTTCCTACTATGATGTTATTAACAATATCACAAAGGAATTATCCAAACAGATGGACAGCGAGAATTTTATCAGCAACAGGAAATAAATGGACGGAATCATTAATGTATATAAGGAGGCCGGATGGACCAGCTTTGACGTCACAAAGAAACTCCGTTCGATCCTCCACGAAAAGAAAATAGGGCACACCGGAACCTTAGATCCGGCTGCAACCGGCGTTCTCGTCGTTTGCGCCGGCAAGGCAACAAAGCTGGTCAATGCCATTACCGGATCCGATAAAGTCTATGAAGCAGAAATGCAGCTTGGCATTGAAACGGATACGGAAGACACTACCGGAACCGTTCTCCGCGAAGCTCCGGTCAACGTCACCGAAGAGGAAATCCGAAACGCAGTACAAAGTTTTGTAGGAAGTATAGAGCAGATTCCTCCTATGTATTCGGCTAAAAAGATCCAAGGGAAAAAACTTTATGAACTGGCTCGTGAAGGCAAGGAAGTAGAGCGGAAACCTAATCGTATCACGATATTTGGAATAACCATTGAAGAAATTCGACTTCCATATGTCCGGATGACCGTCACCTGCTCTAAGGGCACCTACATTCGCACACTTTGTAAGGATATTGGTGAAAAATTAGGCTGCGGGGCGGCAATGTCCGCATTAAAGCGTACACGCGTCGGCAGTTTTTCCTTAAGCGAGAGCAAAACCATTGCAGAAATCGAAGCTTTGGCCGCTTCCAACCGGCTTATGGATGTTATGAAACCGGCGATTTATGTACCGGAGCCGGCGGTTGTAACTTTCGGAAAGTTTGATGGTGGACATAAAGGCCATCAGCTGATCTTTCAGAAGGTATTCTCCATCGCAAAGGAAAAACATCTGAAAACGGCTTTACTGACATTTTCCCAAAATCCGGAAGCCGTAATCAGCGGGCAGCAGAAACCGGGGATCTCAACGTCCTCCGAACACCTTTCCCGTCTTCGGAATCTTGGATTCGATTATGTTTTTGAATTTCCAATGACAAAGCAGACGATGCAGATCGCTGCAGAGGACTTTTTGAAAACCGTTCTTGTAGATGCAATGCATGCACGGGACATTGTCGTGGGAACCGACTGTAGCTTTGGCTATAAAGCGCTGGGAACTGCCGCACTTCTGAAAGAAAGAGAACAGGATTACGGCTACACGACACATGTGTTAAAAAAGAAGGAAGTTCTGGACGATCAGGGCAATGCCCGTGAAATTTCCAGCACCTATATAAAAGAAGAAATTGCCAAAGGCCATGTAAAACGTGCCTATGAGTTGCTGGGACGCCACTTTGCATTAAGCGGTATTGTACAGCACGGAAAACGTATCGGCACGACCGTACTTGGCTTTCCGACTGCAAATATCTTTCCGTCAGAAGGTAAGACACTGCCGTCTTCCGGTGTATACGTCAGCCGGGTTCTCATCGGACAGACATTATATAAAGGAATGACAAATGTAGGCGACAATCCTACCGTAGCAGAAGGAAATCCAGTCGATATTGAAACCCATATTCTGGATTTTGACGGTGATATCTATGATCAGAAGATTCGAGTGGAATTTATTGATCGCATCCGTGATCAGCAAAAGTTCGACTCGCTGGAAGAACTCAAACAGCAGCTTCAAAGGGATATTCAATACGTTCGGGATTACAAAATATGCGATTGACATTCCCATAGGGTTTTGTTAATATAACTCATGTATGCGCGTTGGCATAGTTTGTTGGACTCCTTCCACAGGCTCTGTTAGCGTAAGTTATTAATTAAGGAGGATTTATCATGATTTCTAAGGAAAAGAAAGCTGAGATCATTGCTCAGTACGGCCGTAACGCAGGCGACACAGGTTCACCAGAGGTTCAGATTGCTATTCTTACAGCAAGAATTTCTGAGCTTACTGCTCACCTTAAGGAGAACCCTAAGGATCACCACTCAAGAAGAGGACTTCTTATGATGGTTGGTCACAGAAGAGGACTTCTTGCATACCTTCAGAAGACAGATCTTGATAGCTATAGAGCACTTATCGAGAAGCTTGGTCTCAGAAAGTAATTTAAATAAAAACAGGGTGGAGAATAATCGTTCTCTGCCCTTTTTCTATAATTCCAAATATAAATCGGCAGGAGAACTCCGAGATCACTCATGAGATTCTGGCCTATAGTGCAGAGTCTGATTAGTGCTTTTGGACCTCCTTACCGAAAAACAAAGGAGGTACGTATGTACAAGAGTTATTCCATGGAACTCGCCGGCAGAACTCTGACCGTTGATATCGGTCGTGTTTGTGCACAGGCTAGTGGTGCAGCACTTATGCACTATGGCGATACAACGGTTCTTTCTACCTGTACCGCATCCGCCGCTCCTAGAGACGGCATCGATTTCTTCCCTCTTCAGGTAGAATATGAAGAGAAGATGTATTCCGTAGGTAAATTCCCTGGCGGATTTAAAAAGAGAGAGGGTCGTGCTTCTGACAGCGCCATTCTCACATCCCGTGTAATCGATCGTCCGATGAGACCATTGTTCCCTAAGGACTTCCGAAACGATGTATTACTTGACAACCTTGTTCTTTCTGTAGATCAGGATTGCTCTCCGGAACTTCTGGCTATGCTCGGTTCTTCCCTTGCAACAGCAATCTCAAATGTACCGTTTGATGGTCCATGCGCTTCCACACAGGTAGGTATGATCAACGGCGAGCTGATCATTAACCCGACCAATGCAGAAAAAGCGGTATCCGATCTCGCACTTACCGTTGCATCTACCCGTGAAAAGGTCATCATGATCGAAGCCGGCGCAAACTGCATTTCTGATGACAAAATGATCGAAGCCATCTATAAGGCAGACGAGATCAACAAGCAGATCATCAGCTTCTTCGATTCTATCGTAGCAGAATGCGGCAAAGAAAAGATGGAATACGAAAGCTATGCCGTTCCGGAAGAGCTTTTTGCAAAGATCAAGGAAATCGTTCCTCCTTCCGAGATGGAAGAAGCGGTATTTACCGATGACAAGCAGCAGAGAGATCAGAATATTGCCGAGGTAACCAAGAAGCTGGAAGAGGCTTTACAGGAAGACGCAGATGCTCTTGCTATGCTTCCGGATGCCATTTATCAGTACGAAAAGAAGACCGTCCGGAAAATGATTCTCAAGGATCACAAGAGACCGGATGGCCGTGACATTAAGGAAATCCGTCCTCTGGAAGCAGAAGTTGATCTTCTCCCTCGCGTACATGGTTCTGCCATGTTCAAGAGAGGTCAGACGCAGATCATGGATATCGTAACCCTCGCACCACTTTCCGAAGTGCAGAAGGTAGAAGGTCTTAATGACTACATCACAGAAAAGCGCTATATGCACCAGTATAACTTCCCTGGATACTCTGTAGGTGAAGCAAAGGCTTCCAGAGGTCCTGGACGTCGTGAAATCGGTCACGGTGCATTGGCTGAAAGAGCACTTCTTCCGGTACTTCCTTCTGTAGAGGAATTCCCTTATGCAATCCGCGCCGTTTCAGAAACAATGGAATCAAACGGATCCACATCTATGGGTTCCACCTGTGCATCCTGCCTTTCCCTTATGGCAGCCGGTGTACCGATTAAGGAACCTGTAGCCGGTATTTCCTGCGGTCTTGTTACAGGAGACACCGATGATGACTACATCGTATTGACCGATATCCAGGGACTCGAAGACTTCTTCGGCGATATGGATTTCAAGGTAACCGGTACCCACGAAGGCATTACCGCCATCCAGATGGATATCAAGATTCACGGTCTTACCAGAGATATCGTAACCGAAGCAATTCACAGAGCACACGAGGCACGTAACTTCATCATGGATGGTGTTATGCACGCCGCTATTGCCGAGCCTCGCAAGGAACTTTCTCCATACGCACCAAAGATCATCACACTTCAGATTGATCCGGAAAAGATTGGTGACGTTATCGGTAAGCAGGGCAAGACCATCAATGGTATCATTGATGAGACCGGTGCAAAGATTGACATCGACGATACCGGAATGGTTTCCATCTCCGGCATTGATATGGATGCTCTTCTGAAGGCCAAGAAGATTGTTGAGTCTATTGTAAACGACATTGAACCGGGTCAGATTCTGACCGGTACAGTTGTACGCATCATGAATTTTGGTGCATTTGTACAGCTTAGCCCGAACAAGGATGGTATGGTTCACATTTCAAAGCTTTCCGACCGTCGTGTTGAAAAGGTAGAAGATGTTGTCAACATTGGCGATGAAGTAACCGTAAAGGTACAGGAAATCGACAAGATGGGAAGAATCAATCTCACCATGAGACCAATGGATCTGAAGGATGCAGCTCCTGAAGTTTAATCCTGCGATATCATCCGATTCATAAGCTTATTAAGGGACTGTGCATGCAGTCCCTTTTTCTAGATATTTACGCAATTTAAATGAGGTGTACTATGAAAATCAGAACACGTTACGCACCGTCACCGACGGGCAGAATGCATGTAGGAAATCTTAGAACGGCTCTTTATGCCTATCTTATTGCGAAGCATGAGGGCGGAGACTTTCTGTTAAGAATTGAAGATACCGACCAGGAGCGTTTTGTAGAAGGCGCTGTAGAACTGATCAACAGAACACTGGATGATACCGGTCTTATCGCAGATGAATCTCCGGATAAGCCTGGCGACTGCGGTCCATACGTACAGTCTGAGCGTGTCAATTCCGGCATTTATATGGAATATGCAAAGAAACTGGTAGAAGAGGGCAAGGCTTACTATTGCTTCTGTACACAGGATCGTTTGGAGACTCTCCGAAAGAAACTTCCGGGTTCAGACGAAGAAATCATGCATTATGACAAGCATTGTCTCAGCCTTTCCAAGGAAGAAGTTGCAGAAAAACTTGCTTCCGGCATTCCATATGTCATTCGTCAGAATAATCCTACCGAAGGTACAACCACCTTTCACGATGAACTTTACGGCGATATTACTGTAGATAATCAGGAACTGGACGATATGGTTCTGATCAAATCCGATGGTTTCCCTACCTACAACTTTGCCAATGTTATCGACGATCATCTGATGGGAATCACCCACGTTGTCCGCGGAAACGAGTACCTTTCTTCTTCTCCGAAATACAATCGTCTCTATGATGCATTCGGCTGGGAAGTTCCTAAGTATATCCATTGTCCGCTGATTACTGACGAGAATCACAAAAAGCTGTCCAAGCGTTCCGGTCATGCTTCTTTTGAGGATCTGATCGACCAGGGTTTCGTAGCAGAAGCTGTCGTGAATTTTGTTGCGCTCCTTGGCTGGTCTCCGGAAGACGGCAATGAAATCATGTCTCTCGAGGATCTGGTACGTAAGTTTGACTACACCCGTATTTCTAAGTCCCCGGCTGTATTTGATATGCAGAAGCTTCGCTGGATGAACGGCGAATATATCAAGGCTATGGACTTTGACAAATTCTACGAGAGAGCGCTCCCGTTTATTCAGGAAACAATTCATAAGCCTCTCGACTTTAAGCACATCGCCGAAATGGTAAAGACCCGTATTGAGATTTTCCCTGACATCAAGGATATGATCGATTTCTTTGAAGCCGTACCGGAATATGAAAACGAGCTTTATGTAAACAAAAAGTCAAAGACGACTCTCGAGAATTCTCTTGCACTCTTGAAGGACGTTCTTCCTTTACTTGAGGCACAGGAGGATTACTCCAATGATGCACTCTTTGAATTACTGAAGAACTATGGCGAAGCCCATGAAAAGAAGACCGGCTTCGTTATGTGGCCGATTCGTATCGCTCTTTCCGGTCGTCAGATGACACCGGCCGGCGCTACAGAGATCATGGAAGTTCTTGGTAAGGAAGAATCCCTTCAGAGAATCAAAGCCGGCATCGCAAAACTGGAAGCCTAAGCCTGACTTCTTATATCCAGAGACATATCCGCATAAGGATATGTCTCTTTTTTATTTATTAAAAGTTCCGTAATATGTAATATCTTAAAAACGTGCTAAGATAATTAAATGTTAACATTTTAGCATAGTAGTATAGAGAAAGGGTATTTCGCATGAACCACAACAAGCAAAACGGACCTTCACCAACCCCGGATGATGTGTTCACCACTCACTTCAACAATATGAATTTTAAAAAACCCGGCAATGGAAATCTAAAGAACGGCATCAACAAAGTCATCAAGTTGGTCGGCCTGGCTGTCGTTGCCGTACTGGCTATCCACGTAGTCACTTCTTCTGTCTACCATGTCTCCGAGCAGGAACAGGTTGTAGTAACCCGCTTTGGGAAAGTATGCGATGTGAAAACCGCAGGAATGTACTTTCGAATTCCTGTTATCGATTCCATCCACCGTGTTCCGACTACAACCGTAGGTCTTCCGATCGGCTACCGCCCGACCAATCCGGACATCGGAGAAGATGGCGAAGCCGAAAGTGTAACCAATGAATCGCTTATGATCACTTCGGACTTCAATTTTGTCAACACAGATTTTTATCTTGAATATCGTGTTTCTGATCCGATCAAATATCTTTATAATTCCGAAGATCCGGAAGCAATTTTAAAAAATATTGCGCAATCCGCAATTCGTGCCCGTGTTTCCGACTTTAAAGTAGACGATGTCATGACCACGGGAAAGGCACAGGTCCAATCCGAAGTAAAAGATCTTCTGATCAAAGACCTTACCGCAGCCGATATCGGACTGGAGATTGTAAATCTTTCCATTCAGGATGTGGAACCTCCTACTGCCAATGTTATGGCCGCCTTCAAGGCCGTTGAAAATGCAAAACAGGGCTCTGAGACTTCCATCAACAATGCCAACAAATATCAATCCGAAAAGCTTCCTGCCGCAGAAGCAGAAGCCGACCGCATTGTCCAGAACGCAGAAGCTAAAAAAGAAGCCCGTATCGCAGAGGCACAGGGACAGGTTGCCCGTTTTAATGAAATGTACAGCCAATACGCCTTGAATCCGCTGATCACAAAACAGCGTATCTTTTATGAGACCATGGAAAATGTTCTTCCGGGTACAAAGGTTATTATCGATGACGGCAAAACCCAAACCATGCTTCCACTTCAGCCGTTCAATGCAGATTTCTCTGCCAATGCGACTTCGAAAACATCCATCGAATCCGCCCCAAAAGCAGAGAATGATACCGAAAAAACAGCTGCCGGAAAGACCGCCGAAGGAGGTGATGGTGAATGAAGACCGCACGTAAAATATTAATTGGATTTCTGGCTCTAGCCGCTGTAATCATTCTTAACGATTGTTTTTATTCTGTACCGGAAAACCGTTATGCAGTTGTTATGCACCTTGGCAAGATCACCGGTATTACAAAGAAGGCCGGTCTATACTTAAAGATGCCATTCTTTGAAAGCACCCGATATGTTCCAAATAATCTGCAGATCTATGACATCAAGCCATCCGATGTCATTACCAAGGACAAAAAATCCATGATCGCAGATAATTACATTCTTTGGAAAGTAGAAGATCCTGTCAAATTCACCCAGACACTGAATGCTTCCACCAGAGCGGCCGAAGATCGTGTAGGCGTTGCCGTATATAACGCCACCAAAAATACCATTTCTTCTATGTCGCAGGATGAAGTCATTGCCGCAAGAGGCGAAGAGCTTACCAAAATGATCACAACAGAAGCAAATTCCGACATCGGAAGCTACGGTCTGGCCATTTATAAATCACAGATCAAGGCATTGGATCTTCCGGACGACAACAAAGATGCGGTTTATGAACGTATGATTTCGGAACGTCAGAATATTGCTGCATCCTACAAGGCAAAGGGCGACAGCCAGGCACAAAAAATCCGTAACGATACCGACCGTCAGGTAACCATCATGAAGGCAAATGCCAAAAAGCAGGCAGCTATTACCGAAGCTGAGGGCGAAGCACAGTATATGCAGACCCTTGCAGAAGCATACAATACGCCTGAAAAGGCCGAATTCTATAATTACATCCGCTCACTGGATGCCTTAAAGGCCTCCATGAACGGAACCGGCGAAAAAACCATAATCCTTGATAAGGATTCCGAACTTGCCCGCATTTTTTACGGTGCCAATTTGAACCATTAAATTTTTACCGGATTAAAAAACGAGAAGTACAAACGAACCGCATTATTCATGCCGTTACGTGTACTCCTCGTTTTTTGATTTCACTTTTCCTAATCCTCTCCCGGAAAATTCTGTATATATCGAAGAAAAAGTTCCGCGGTCGGTGCCTGATACCCGTCCCGGTTCGTTACGGCACAGACTTTTGAACTCAAGCCGATTGGAAAACTCCAAAATTCGTCTTTCCGTGCCGCCGGATCTGCTTCCAACATACTCCGTAAAGCCGACTTCGGCACAATCGTAACGCCAAGACCGGCCCGAGCCCAGGAAAGAGAGGTTCTGGCATCATCGTTTACACAGAGATAAGCCGGTTTCTCACCATACTCTGCAAACCTTTGGTCAAGTGAACTTTTCCAGCGGCGATAAACAATTAGCGGAAGACGGCTCAGCTCCTTCATTGAAACACCATTATCACCGTTTACCGAAGAAAAAAAACTACTCTTCCCAGCCACAAGAATCGGATCTTCCCAAAGCTCCGTAACCAAAAGATCCTTTTCAACCGGAAATGGGGTACGTATCAATGCAAGATCCAAAAGATTTGACCGTAATTTATCGATAAGCTGATAGGTATTGGCCTCAAACAATTCAAATGTCAGTTCCCTATATGTTTCTCGCATCGGACAAATATAGCGCCACAACAGCTCTTCATTGACAGAAGAAACTACCCCGAGACGCAAACGTCCCTGAATACCATTCTTTTGATTTTCAAGTTCATCCATAGTCCGCTCTGCAAGACTTAAAATATTTCTGGCTCTTTCATATAACAATTTTCCGGTATCTGTCAAACGGATTTCTCTTGGTCCACGCACAAAGAGCGGATTTCCGATTTCCTGTTCTAAAAGCCGGATCTGCGTACTCAATGGAGGCTGTGTCATATTCAGTTTCCGGGCCGCAGCAGAAATGTTTCCTTCCTCAACAACACAAATAAAATATTTAAGCTGATGAAATTCCATATTACCTCCTGTCGAATGTTGTTCTTTTATCCTATCACAGGATACGATGAATTTGTTTGATATGTATGTCGCCATATCCATATCAAAAACGTATAGTCTGAAATACGAGTATATTTTATATACCTTTCTTATGCTAGAGTATGAGCATGAGTTTTTCCATCGAACAGATCCGGGCAATCCGCCATATGGAGGGACCCGCCCTTGTCCTTGCCGGGCCCGGTTCCGGCAAGACCACTGTGATCACACAGCGTATTCTACATCTTCTCCGCAACGGAATACCACCGGAAGATATTTTAGTCATTACCTTTACCAAAGCCGCCGCAGCGGAAATGGAACATCGATTTCAGAAACTCCTTGCAGACTCAGAACTTCAGAATGCCGGAGCCGTTACCTTCGGCACCTTTCATTCCATTTTCTTTTTCATACTCCGTCTTCATTACCATCTTTCGATAAAAAATATCATTACGGAGCGGGAAAAGAAGAGCACCCTGCAGGCTTTTGTCGAAGATGAGCAGATCGATACTTCCTATGATATGGAATTTTTTCGTCTTTTGACCGGCGAGGTTTCCCGATGCAAGGCTTTGGGCCGAGATATGGACAATTTTGAATCCGCCCTTATGGATACCGAAAAATTCCATCGCATACGAAAACGCTATCAGGAATCCATGCGTTCCCGCCGTCTTTTGGACTTTGATGATATGCTTCTGCTGTGCCATAAACTGTTTTTGGAGCATCCGGACACATTAAAACGCTGGCAGGAGAGATATCGCTATATCCTCGTGGATGAATTCCAGGACATCAGTCCGATACAATACGAAATCGTACGCATGCTCGCTGCACCGGAAAACAATCTGTTTATTGTAGGCGATGATGATCAGTCGATCTATCACTTTCGTGGTGCGGATCCACGCATCATGCTGAATTTTGAGAATGACTATCCCAAAACCGTTCGCATTCTGCTTTCAAACAATTATCGCTCCTGTCCCGAAATCGTACGGTTTGCAGGAAATGTAATCCGTCAGAATCATACCCGTTTTCCCAAAGACATCCATGCCATGTCCCAATCGCAGGGCAAGACATTCTGTTACCGTACTTCAAATGCCCAAGACGAATATGCATTATTACTTCAGAATATACTAAAAGACCATCAAAACGGCCTTCCTTACGGGCAGATTGCAGTTCTTTTTCGTACCCAGACTCTGATCCGGCCTCTGCTGACCGAACTTTCCCTACGTCAGATTCCATATGTAATCAAAGAACATGTTCCGAATCTTTACGAGCATTTTATTGCCAAAGATATCATTGCCTATCTTCGTTTAAGTCTTAACCGCGGCACCCGAAGTGATTTCCTTCGTATCATGAACCGCCCGGTACGTTACATTCGTCGGGACGCCATTACAGGG
>ONLM01000058.1 GCA_900318695.1 uncultured Eubacteriales bacterium
CGGATGGAAAGGTCATGAAACTTTCCAAAGCCATCAATATGTATATCGATAAAACGCATTTACATGCCCTCCTTTTTTGATTTCAGGAGCGCATTGATCCCGTAATACAGTGCTTTTTTCTCAACGTAGCTCATTTCCTCCGGATCATCCCGAAGAAGCTTTCGGATATAGAAACCGATCATATCGGACGGATGCTCACGATACAGCTCGGCAAAATCATATTCCGGCTCCGATTCATCCTGCGTCTCAATGATGCGGCACCGCTCGCAAAGAGAATCGAGATTAAATGTAATGTCCGGATCATGTTTTCCGATAATGCGAATCCGATAGATGTTCTGCAGACCGCGATGCTCGATCTTTCTGGAAATCAGCTGCAGTAATTCTTCATTCGTGGTTTTATTGGTGACCTCAATCTGCAGCGGAATGTAGTTTGTATTGGAAATTTCCATGAACTCCAGCCGCTGAACCTTATGTGTGATCGGATTGATATCTCCGAAGTAAATACCATGCGCACCGGACTCGGACGGCTCCAGCGGTTCCGGTGATCCGGCATACGTCACCTTGCGCTCGGCAATCTCTACCGGCTTATGGATATGTCCCAGAGCCACATAGTCAAACGGAAGCTCCGACAGCGTGTCGGCATCGATCGGCATATGATCCGGATCGCCGCCATGTGCAAGAAGAATATGAATATGATTGTTCTCTTCCGGCTGAATGCCGTCAATAACTGTCTCCTTTAATTCCCGTGTGTGATACGAAAAGCCATAAACCTCGGTATTTACATCATCAAAATACACACTTTCCGGCTGATCTCCCAGAAACCATGTAACATTCGGACTCCATTTAAAACTTAACAAGGCAGAATTGGAACCGATCCGGTCATGTTCACCGGAAATAATCACCACGTGTGTGGACGGGATGGTTCCAAAAAGATAATTCAATTCACGAAGATCCTTATTCATCGGCTGCCGATGAAACAGATCTCCGGATATGAATAGACAGTCCACACTCATATTGCGGCACTGATCTATAATTTTTCGAAAGGTCGCTTTGATATCATTGGCGCGGTCCTTACCCCATGGCATGTCGGAGTCCGGAACCATTCCCCAATGAATGTCGGCCGTGTGAATGAATCGCATACTCTGCCCCTTTAATCAATTCGTTAATATTTAAAATACGGAAGCCATGGCCACCAAGTCCAATAGCTGCCGGATCTGTAGTTTTCCCTTTTCCATCGTACAGACCATAGCCCCGCAATTCGGTGCGATCGGTCCGTCCCAGAATTCCTGGTCGGCTTCCTGCCGAATCACACCCTCCATACTGCGGAGAATCCCCCCATGTGCCACCACCAGAATCCGCTCGCAATGATCCTCCAGCGGCGCAATCACCGTCTCCAGAAAATGACGGCAACGAGCTTTGACTTCTTTTACGCTCTCACCGCCCGGCACCGGATCCGCATGCTCCGGATCCTGAAACCATCTGCGGAGCTGCTGCCGTAAACGTTCTTCCTCTTCCGGAAGTTCTTCCTTATGCAGATTCAGACCCTCGCATTTGCCAAAGCACATTTCAATCAGATCCATGTTCACTTCGACTTTCAATCCCGCATGCTCGGACGCAATAATTTCCGCCGTCTTTCGTGCACGTGCCAGCGGACTTGCGAAAGCACGATCAAAGGAGATATCCTTTAAAGCTCTCGCCGCCTTGCGCGCGCCGGCAAGTCCTGCATCATTCAGCGGAATATCCGAATGCCCCTGCAACATATGCTGACGGTTCCATTCGGTCTCACCGTGTCGTACAAAATAGATTTCCATGCTGTCTTATCTCCTCTGCTTTTTTTGCACAAATATTAGGAAGTAATGGCTCACCGGAAGAACGGGATCGATCCAATCGCACCCTTAAAAGCATCTACAATATTTTTGAGATCTTTTGCTGTCTGGAACAAATCATCGATCTTTCCGCTGTAATCATTATATGCCTTCTGAAGGCTTTCAATCACACGATCCAGCTTATCCATCGTTGCAAAGGCTTCCTTAATCTCCTGTTCATAGGTTGCAAACAGATGATTGATATAAAGCCCAAGTCCGAAAATAGCTATCACCAGAAGAAGCAGAAGTATTATGATCCCGTACATGATCTGACG
>ONLM01000187.1 GCA_900318695.1 uncultured Eubacteriales bacterium
AAGCAACTAAGGATATATCATTATGAATCGAACGCTATACGAAGGCCGCTATGTAGTAAATATGGCCGGCAGTGTCTTAAAACAAACTTCCCTTGCACCATCTAATGTTCGCATGGATTGGGAACGTTTATACCACATTGCCGACTATCATAAGATCGCCAATATTCTATATTTGGCTTTGCTTGGCGCATCCGAAAGAATCCCACAGCAATGGGGAGAGCGATTCTTTGATCGTTATCAAGAGTCTTTACAGTACAGTATGAGTTACGAGAATTCCGAACTGGAAATTCTCACTCTGCTCAATATGCATAAAGTTTCCGCCATCGTTTTGGAATCTTCCGCTACCAGACGTCTGTATCGCATCCCAGAGACCGCCAGCAACAGTCCGTTGCGCCTTCTTCTGAATGAAAGTAACTATAGTCTGGCCAAGGGACTTCTGGTCGATTTAGGATACCTTTCCGACCATACCTACACTGGCTTTGGCGAACATATGCGCGGTCCAAGTGGTTTTATGGTCGATTTATATTATTCTTTGCCATTTATCACGAAAAATTATCAAAAGAGTATGACTAGCCTCATGGAACGAGCCTATGTCGATAAAACCTTCACCTCCATGCATACTTTTTCGTTGGAGTCCAGCTTTGTCTTCCGCATGGCAGAGCTCTGCTACAACTACTGCGAAGATCACCTGACTGTCCGCAAGCTTCTCGACGTCTTTCTGTTTTATAAGCAATTCCGGGACAAAATGAATCTCACTTTTGTGGAAGCACGTTTCCGGGACTTTAAAATCGATGAATTAGCGCCTTGTCTCATTCATATTGCGGCAATGTGGTTCGGCGGAAAATCCGATGATATGGGACTTGTGATTGAAAATCTTTCCGTTTACGACGAAATCGAAAGCCGCATTCTGAGTAACGGCCTGATCGGTCACGACAGTATCAATCAGGTTTTAGTCATAAAGGAAGAGATCCAGCGGGAGCGGGATAAGGAAGCGCGCGCTGCGCTCCGAGCCGCGCGCAAGCAGGAGAGAGAGGAATTTTGGGCAAAAGTAAAGCAGCAGTTTCTCTGGATCTTCCCGGAATACAAATATATGTGTTCGCTTTATCCTCGTCTTGAAACCCTGCCGTTCCTTCTGCCGTTTTACTGGATTTACCGTGGTATCCGCATGATTCGCGATATGCTTCATCTTTCCATGCCTGCAAAGAAGAAAGCGGAGGATTCCAAACCGGATTACGGCTCTTACGGTCATGGTACCGGTATTTCCTACCTTCCTCGTGAAACCAAGACCACGCAGGCCTTAAACAGCATGTCCGCACAGCAAACTAGCGCAGCTGCAGAAGAAATGACTGCCGCTCCGGCCGAAAAAGAAGAGCAGTTTGATTCCATTGAAGCAGAAGAGATTCAGAAAAACAAACTGGAAGAGGAGATTGCCGCATCGAAGGAGGAAGAATTCACAGAAATTCCTAGAGACAGTTCCGAAGAAACGAGCTTTGGCTTATGGGAATTTCCGAAACTGAGTCGTGAAGAAATCTCTGCAGCAAAAACCGTCACATCCAATGCAAACTCTGACTCTCCGAAAACAAGCACCGTCTCCAATAATCCATCGGAACGGACACCTGTACTGATCGATGAAAGAAAAAAAGAAACAGCGCCTTCCGATACGATTACAACCGTTGTTTTCCCTAGGATTAATCCAGAAAGGGAAAATGAGAAGACAAAGGACATAGTCGAGGCTGTGAATGAGCAGCACGAAAAAGTTGATGTTCAGCGCTGGCATTTTCCGACATTAGAAGAAATTGAAAATAAAAACTAAAAATTAAAAAAGGCGCACACACCAAACGGTGTGTGCGCCTTGATTTTATTCATATGCGCTTCCTGATAGTTCGTTTTAAGCCTGCTCGGAAGGTACTTCCTCCGTTGCAGAGGAAGCTTCCCCGTCATTGCCCGGCTTCGAATTACGAAGATTGGATTTCACGATAATGTTTCGCAGCGAATCCTGCAAATTCGTAATATCTTCCGCCTTCGGAGAGATTGCCTCCTTGTTTTCCTGCTCTGCGATACTTAATTCCTCACGAAGAATAGAAATCTGCTTCGGTGCGTCAATCGCAAGCCGTACTCCATCCGATGCACTCTCAACAACCGTGATTCGAATGTTTTCCCCAATCAGAATACTTTCGTTCTTTTTTCGTCTTAAAATTAGCATACTGCAACCACCCCTACTCTACAATGTTGCTTACTATGCTTCGTTTGTCAGTCCCTCCTGCACAGCATGGAATGAACTTAACTTCTGCCGATAGCTGTACGAAGAGTCATTTAAGATAACCTGCATCCCCACTCTTTGATCCGGGTTAATGACAATCGGAGCCTTCAAGTTTACGGTATTATCCAAATAGTCATTATGGAGCACCGTGATAACGTAATAAGACAGATCATTCTCTGAAGTAACTTTGAGATAGGAGAGCTCCTCTGGTGTCAGCACCGGATTATATTCCGGATCCAATGCAAACGGATTAATGATTGCAAAAGCAACGTCAGGATTTTCTACAGACTGCAATAACAAAATCGTATTGTCATCATTTTCATCCAGAACCAACGGGATGAAATCTCTCAGTTCAGAAAAACCAAATACACCATCCGGAAAATGAATCAAATCGCCCGGATCGTACTCGATTGTTCCATAGTCTCTTGTCTCAAGTGTAAGCATGAATGACTACCTCCATTAAATTATATCGTAATTCTAGCATAATTACTATATTTTTGAAATTTTTGTCACCGCACAAAATCAAAAAGTGAATTCTGCATAATCTTTGATCCTACCTGCATGGCCGCATTGTAGGCAAACTGATCGGAATACATTTTAGTAATGGCTTCCTCCAGCGGAATTCCCATATGATCCGTATATTCCTGCTGATAAGAATCCTGCTGTGTCTGCAAATTCGACTCCACATGCTCCAGGACGGTCGTGGTAATACCGATTCGACGGAAGGTATCACTTACACGGACCATGGAATCATCCATCTCCCCCAGCGCATAGTTCAAATCCGCGTTCATAAGATCCCGATCCGCTTGAACGCCGGTATCTGAGTCGATGAACGTACTCGAATAATTCTCCACACCCTTGATGACACGGGCATTC
>ONLM01000062.1 GCA_900318695.1 uncultured Eubacteriales bacterium
ATTATGTTCCTTATGTGACGCTTGCGGTTATGACGTTTCCGGCCATTATGGAAGTGACCGCAAAACCTCTGGCCGGTCTTGCAGCTCTTCTGATCGGCATGGCATGTGCCTGGTTTGGCGCGGGTCTTTTCCCGACGGCGATTGCCGCAAGCGTTACGGTTTTCGTATTGGAAATGATTCTCTAAAGATGCTTTTCTGCATCAATTCTTTACTTTCCACTCATTGTAAATATCCCGTTTGGAAACGCCGCGATCCTTTGCCACCTGTTTCATGGCGTCTTTTTCCGGCATCCCCTGATCCAGATAATGCTGCATATGGTCTGCCAGAGGCATGGCGTTCCAGCTTTCCTGGGATTCTTCCGCCAGAGCCTCCGGTGATTTGCCTGCAATGACGAGAACATATTCTCCGCGAGGATCTTCCTGCTCATAATGTGCCAGAGCCTCGCCTAACGTGGTGCGGAAAGCTTCCTCATGTTTTTTCGTAAGCTCACGGCAAAGAGAAATGGGACGATTGCTGCCCAGCGTATCGCAAAGATCCCTTAAGGTTGCCTTAAGATGATGCGGTGATTCATACAGAATCATGGTGCGGGTTTCAGAGCGAAGCTCCTCCAAAATTCGGTTTCGCTCGCGTTTGTCTGCCTTCTCGTGCGGCAGAAAAGCTTCAAAAGCAAAACGACGGGTCGGAAGTGCAGAAATGGTCAGAGCGGTAACCGCAGCGACAGCACCCGGAAGCGAAGTGATTGGAATTCCGGCTTCGGCGGCCTGTCGTACCAGTTCCTCGCCGGGATCGGAGATACAAGGTGTTCCGGCATCTGTGATGATGGCAATGTTTTTTCCCTCCAGAAGGTCATGTACCAATGCCTTTGCCTTATCATACTTATTGAATTCATGATAGGCGGTCATGGGGGTATGAATATCGAAATGTGTGAGAAGCTTCATAGAGTTTCGGGTATCTTCCGCTGCAATCAGATCAACGGTTTTAAGACAATTCAGTACCCGATAGGTGATGTCTTCGAGATTTCCGATCGGTGTTGCACAAATATAAAGGGTTCCAGTCATAATGCCTCATTTCTTATTCTGTATAAGTCATTTTTATAGCTTAAATTACAATAAGCTAATGTTAGCATAATCTTATCAATCAGCGCAATTTTTTGCGTAATACTTAAGATTTGTAGTGTATGCTTGCATTTCCGGATGCGTTTCGTTATACTACACCATGTATTTTGGGTAGGGCAACTGCCCTCTTATTTTTTGAAATTAATTCCGTTTAGGAAACAAGTTATAGGAGATCAAGACGATTATGAAAAAATTCCTTGTTATGCTTCTTCTTGCAACTGCTGTTGTAACCGTTGCCGCATGCGGCAAAAAGTCTACATCAAAGGCAAATGGAGCGCAGGATTCTGGCAATGGCGCACCGGTTTCATCCGAGACGCAGACAAATGAATCAACTCCGGAGGAAACCAATCCGGAGAATGGACTTCCGCTTTCCAAGCAGCCGGATCCAAACGCACCTGTACTTCATACAATTATGGTTGAGGCACCGGTTAACGGTAAGCTTTCTCAGGTTATGGATGCAGTAGAGACTTTGACAGAGCAGACTCTTCTGGAAAAGCTGATTTCTCTTGGTACTGTAGGAGAAGGCACAACCGTTGTAAGCTTCACAACAGAGGAAACCGGTGAGACTATGGCAGCAGGTCCTGGTGCACCAGCCGGCGAGACAGAGAAGAAGGTTAAGAACGGAAAGCTCGTATTAAAGAACTTTACTCCGGGCGCAGGCCTTACAGAGGAAGATGCAAAAAATGCGGTAATTCATACGTATGTAGCAGATTTCGAACTTGGCCAGTGTACACTGGAAATTCAGTAATTTTTGAAAATAAGGAAATCATTAGGATCAAGGTCGGGGCAGAAATGTCACGACCTTGATTTTTTATACGCTCTATTTTACAATTACGAAGATAATGCGCGTACTGCGTAAATTTTTAACCGTTCTTCCATTAGGAACGGAGAAAGAAGACAACATGGAAAAGAAACCGTATTACATTACCACCGCGATTGCGTATGCATCCGGCAAGCCACATATTGGCAACACTTATGAAATCGTATTGGCCGATGCCATTGCACGATATAAAAGATTTCAGGGTTTTGACGTTCGTTTTCAGACCGGAACGGACGAGCATGGTCAGAAAATCGAAGAGAAAGCAGCTGCTGCGGGCAAGACACCAAAGCAGTTTGTAGATGAAACAGCCGGTGAGATCAAAACCATCTGGGATCTTATGAACACCTCTTATGATAAGTTTATCCGTACTACAGATGAGTACCATGAGAAGCAGGTACAGAAGATGTTTAAGTACATGCATGATAAAGGTGACATCTATAAGTCTGAGTATGAAGGATGGTACTGTACACCATGTGAGTCCTTCTGGACCGATTCGCAGCTGGTAGATGGAAAATGTCCGGATTGTGGAAGAACCGTTGAGAAGGCAAAGGAAGAGGCGTACTTCTTTAAGATGAGTAAATACGCAGATCGTCTCATGCAGTATATCGAGGAGCATCCGGAATTCATTCAGCCGGTATCCCGTAAGAATGAGATGGTGAATAACTTCCTGAAGCCGGGTCTCCAGGATCTCTGTGTCTCCAGAACGTCCTTTACATGGGGTATTCCGGTAGCAGAGGATCCAAAGCATGTCGTTTATGTATGGTTGGACGCTCTGACCAACTATATTACCGGTCTTGGCTATGATCTGGATGGAAATCATGATGAGCTTTTTGAAAAATACTGGCCGGCTGATCTTCATCTGATCGGTAAGGATATTATCCGTTTCCATACACTCTACTGGCCGATTTTCCTGATGAGTCTGGATCTCCCGCTTCCAAAGCAGGTATTTGGACATCCTTGGCTTCTTCAGGCCGGCGGCAAGATGTCAAAGTCCAAGGGTAATGTAATCTATGCCGATGATCTGGTTGATCTTTTTGGTGTAGATGCGGTTCGATTCTTTGTTGTACACGAAATGCCATTCGAAAATGATGGTGTTATTTCCTGGGAACTTATGGTTGAGCGATACAATGCAATGCTCGCAAACATTCTCGGAAATCTGGTAAAACGTACTATTTCCATGACCAATAAATACTTTGGCGGTGTAGTAACCAATGCCGGTGCGGCAGAAGAAGTGGATGAGGATCTCAAGAATACGATTCTCAATGCGGTAAAGACAACCAGCGAGAAGATGGATCAGCTCCGGGTTGCGGATGCACTTACTGCTGTATTCGAAATTTTCCGTCGTTCCAATAAGTATATTGACGAGACGGAGCCATGGGTACTTGCAAAGGATGAGGCAAAGTCTGCTCGTCTTCAGACTGTCATGTACAATCTGACCGAAGCAATTACCATTGGCGCTTCTCTGCTCGAAAGCTTTATGCCGGAGACTGCAGAATCCATTCTGAAGCAGGTTAATACCGGAAAGCGCAGTCTTGAGGAAATGGATCGTTTCGGTCTGTATCCATCCGGAAATAAGGTTGTTGCCGATCCGGAGACATTATTTGAGCGTAAGAACCTTGAAGATGTCATGAAAGTGGTAAAGGAAATCGAGGCAAAGCAGAAGGCTGCACTGCAGGAGAGCCAGGGCGAGGCGGTAAAGGAAAATGCTGCGGCAGATGCAGAGGATGGTATGCCGGAAGGTCTTGATGAGAACGGAGATGCGTATCCGGATACAAAGATTTCTGATCCGGAAATCAAGCCAACCATCGAGTATGATGATTTTGACAAGGTACAGCTTCGCATCGGCAAGGTTCTTCATGCGGAGGAAGTCAAGAAGTCAAAGAAGCTTCTGCGTCTTACGGTACAGGTTGGTTCCGAGAAGCGTACGATCCTTTCCGGCATTAAGAAATTCTATGCACCGGAGGATCTCGTAGGCAAGCATGTTATGATCGTTGCAAACCTTGCACCGCGTGTAATCGCAGGCGAAGAGTCTCAGGGCATGATCGTTGCCGCAGAGGACGATGACGGAAATATCGCACTGATGGCGCCAATGACCAAGATGCCGGCAGGCTCACAGATCTGCTAAGCCTATGGCGAGCTATCAGAGTGTATTGAGAGGCAGCAAAAAGACCTTTGGAATCTCCGGAGGTCTTTTAAAGCTGTTCGCTCTTCTGATGATGACGCTGGATCACTTTGCGGTGATCATCATTCATAATGGTAAGCTTTATGGCTTTATTCAGGAATACTATGATATGGCCGTGGCTACGCCGGAGGGACAGTGGTGGCTGAAGCTTTATGAAGTTTTCCGGATCTTCGGCCGTCTTTCCTTTCCGGTATTTGCCTTCCTACTGGTAGAGGGCTTTCTTCATACGCAGAATTTCTGGAAATATTTTTCCCGAGTATTGTTTTTTGCGCTTCTTTCTGAAGTGCCGTATGATATTGCTCTATATAATGAGATTTACAATTTCCAGAAACAGAATACATTGTTCACGCTGGCAACCGGTCTGCTGGTTATGTATTGTATGAAGCGATGCAGGAAACATCCGGAATTGAAATGGCTTTCTGTGATTGCAGGAATGGCTGTCGCAGAATTCGGCAGGCTGGATTACGGCGCATTGGCCGTTCTGATGATTGCTCTCATGTATAATTTCCATAAAGAAAAAACGCTGATGATTGCATCCGGCGTCATCATTAGCATTATCGACAGTCTGGATCTTTATGGTTTTGCTGCACTCAGCTTTCTTTTGATCTGGTTTTACAATGGCGAACGCGGCCGCTTTCACTTCAAGTGGCTCGGCTATATCTATTATCCACTTCACCTCATCTTGTTTTTTGTCATGATCTATATAGGTGCACAGCTTACATAAGGCAGGGACCGGTCCGTTTTATTCTGTGTAAAGTCTGTATACAGAATCAGTCCGGAGTATAGAAAACAGAGCATGGATGAAGAAAGGAAAGTACATGCACAGCAATAAAATTTTTGATACGCATTGTCATCTTACGGATCCGAAATTTGCCGGAGAGAGGGAAGAAATTATCGAAGGCCTCTATGAACATGAGGTACAGGGATTTACAGAGATCGGTTTTGATGTTCCTTCCTCTGAAGCGGCTGTGGCGCTGGCAGAGCATTATGAGGCGCTGCGTCAGGATGCGGAAAAGGCAATGGAAGCCGGGGCACAGGAAGCGGGGATTTCGTCCCGCATTCCGGAAGTGTATGCGGCGGTTGGTATTCATCCGGATCATGCAGACTGCTTGAATGCAGATGCCTGTGAAGCCCTTCGGAAGCTTGCTTTGTCGAAACGTGTCGTGGCGATAGGGGAGATCGGACTGGATTATCATTATACGAGAGAAGGAATCATAAAACGGGCGGAAAAGCAGGGACAGGAGCCGGATCCGGAAGCATTAAAGACAGCGGATCCCGATCCGGAAATTCAGAAGCAGACTTTTCGTACGATGCTTCAAATGGCCCGGGAATTACGTCTTCCGATCAATATCCATTCCCGGGATGCTGCAAAGGATACATATGATATTCTGGTAGAAGAAAAGGGGTATGAGCAAAGCGGTATCGTTCATTGCTTCGGCTATTCTTATGAAATGGCAAAGCAGTTTGTGAAGCTGGGTATGATGATCGGGATCGGCGGTGTTGTTACCTTTAAGAATGCGCGCAAGCTGGTTGAAGTGGCTGAGAAATTACCGATCGAGCATATTGTGCTGGAAACCGACAGCCCGTATATGGCACCGGCTCCGTATCGTGGTGTCCGGAATGATCCCGGAATGCTTCCGTATGTTGCAGCAAAGATCGCAGAGCTGAAAGGCATGAAAGTGGAAGATGTGGTACGGATTACTACAGAGAATGCGATCCGCGTATATCGCTTGCGGTAGGCTGTGACAAGGCAGACGACCGGAGCACGAAAACTGCAAAAAAATCATCGATTCCTTCGGAAATCATTCCGGAGAGAATCGACGGTTTTATGAAGTATTGGAATAAAGACATGCTGGAATAGAGAAATAAAAAAGACAGATCCCATGGATCTGTCCCGACTGTTCCAGAGATATTGATGCCCAGGTGGATCCACGTCACATGGACAAATCTCCTTAGTGCTGCTACGTTCCCGTCCTGACACGGTTCGGGGCAGTCCATTGCGTGGGGCCCGGACATCAATATCGCTGAAACTTTCAGTAGTATAACTGAAATTTACCTGCTTTACAAGCATATCTTTTAACACAACTGGAGAGGAACATGAGTTTTTCGAGTTTGATATTTGTCGCAATATTTTTACCGGTCTTTCTGCTGGTATATTATCTGATTCCGGGAACCAGGGCGCGAAACGTTGCGCTGCTGCTGTTTTCAATGGCATTTTATGCCTTCGGCGGAGTGTCATATCTTGGACTTTTGCTTGTGATGACATTGTTTACCACGGCGGGAGCCGGTCTCATTGCCGCACGACGTCATAAGGCAATGGAAGCCATGCCGGATGAAGAAGAGGGCGATGAGGAATTTGGTGATCCGGAGGCAATTCGTTTTTATACCAAAAACATCCGGATGGCAAAGTTCTTTCTTGGAATCACGATTGCCTTTTTGCTTGCGGTTCTTGCAGTATTTAAATACAGTGGTTTTGCTGCGGAAAATATGGCACTGCTTTTCGGGACATCTCCGGAAATTCCAAAACTAATCCTCCCATTGGGAATTTCGTTTTATGTTTTTAAGCTGATCAGTTATGTTTCGGATGTCTATATGGGGCGGATCGAACCCGCGGATTATTACCATGTATTGCTTTATACGGTGATGTTTCACCATGTGACACAGGGGCCGATTGTCCGGTACGGAGAAATTGCAGAGGAACTGGAGAACCGTCATGCGGGCACAGAAGACATTGCAGACGGCGCCTTCCGTTTTTCATTAGGTCTTGCGAAGAAGACACTTCTTGCGGATCATTGCGGAAATCTGGCAGAGACATTGCTTCCGATCGGTTTCCAGCCGGGAGAAGTGACGGTCCTGAGTGCATATCTTGGTTCTCTCTTTTTTATGCTGCAGTTATATCTTGATTTTTCGGCATATACAGATATGGCACTGGGACTTGGAAAAATGATCGGTTTTCATTTTCCGGAGAACTTTAATTATCCGTATATGGCAACATCGGTCCGGGATTTCTGGAGACGCTGGCATATCTCGTTGTCCGCGTTTTTCCGTGACTATGTATACATCCCGATGGGAGGCAGTCGTGTAGGCTTTTTCCGCCTTACGCTGAATCTGTTCGTGGTATGGGCTTTGACAGGTCTCTGGCATGGCTCCAGCTGGAATTTTGTTCTTTGGGGTCTTTACTATTTTGTATTTCTTTCCATTGAGAATATGATTCGAAGCTTCCGTAAGGCACAGGCGGAAAAGAAAGCGGAGGAGGGCGAAGAAACGGCAGGAGGCAGTAGCCGGATTCCTGCGGTTCTTACCGTATTTCTGGGACATATCTATGCATTGATCGTTGTGTTCTTCGGTTGGGTATTGTTCCGCTTTCAGGATTTCAAAACACTTTGTGAAGCCCTTCGGCTTATGAGTTTTCAGACGAAAGCCGCATTTAGCGGTACGTCGGAGATTTTGCTCCTTCAAAATAATATATTCTTTGTGATTCTTGCCCTTCTTGCAGTGACACCTTTTGCTCATTTTTTGGGGCAGCAGTGTCTGGAAATGGTAAATAAAGCGTATGCCGCAGAGGAGAGAAACCGGGAACGCCTTGCTGCAGCACAGAATGAGGAGCAGCAAGATCAGGAGCGTCAGGCTTTGGTGCGGAAACATTTAGGCGCAGAGGGAGAACAGGATGCGGAAGAAGAAAATGCAGCATTCCAGCGCTTTGCCGGGCGTCTTGAAAAACGTATCGCTCTGCTGAAGAAAAAGCGAGAACGTGTGGCAGGCTGTTATTATTTGATTCGGACGATTTTGATGCTGCTGTTCCTTGTGCTGGCATTGGTATCTATGGTCGGTGCAAGCTACACCCCGTTCCTGTATAACCAGTTCTAAAAGGTAGATTGGCAAATGACGATGAATGAACATTCAAATGAAAAAAAGAATAAAGAAAAAAGGCGCAAGTCGTTGGGACATGGTTATTCCTGTCGTTTTTCAAAGGGAATGACTGCCGCTTTTGGCGCGGCAGCGGCCGGGCTTTTTGTGACCGGTATGCTGCTTCCGCTTCGTCCGACGTATTCTAATGCTGAAAAGCGGTCGTTAAAGACATTTCCGAAAGTGTCTGTAGAAACGGTGCTGGATGGCCGCTTTTTTACAGATCTTTCCGGTTGGTATTCCGATACTTTTCCGTTCCGGGAACCGCTGCTTTCCGCAGGATCCGCAGTAAAAACGTTGTATGGAATTCAGGGAGAAGCCTATTACGGCAATAAAAAAGCCGTAGTTGCGGATGAACTTCCGAGTGAAGCGGAAACACCGGCGCCGACGTTGTCCCTGGAGGATGAAAAAGAGACGGCAGCAGCGACTGCCTCTGAAGTGGAAAGTACGGAAGAAACAGAGCAGGATTTTACTGTGGAGACCAACCCGGATGGTACGATGCTGCTTCCGGACAAGCCGAAGGAAGAGGTAACACTTACCGGTGAGCAGGCCGGAAATATCTATGTGGCCAATAACAAAGGATACGAAATATATTATTTCAATCAGGAGAATGCCCAGATCTATGCATCCATGATCAATACCGTGCAGGCAAAGTTCCCGGATGTCAATGTTTATGACATGCTGGTGCCGAACAGTTTTGGTGTAGAACTGGACAAAAGCGTACAGGGAAAGCTGGGTTCTTCGGTTATGGAAGAGGCATTTACCTATATCTATTCCATGCTGGATAAAAAGGTAAAAAAAGTACCGGTATTTGACACATTAAAAGAACACAAAAACGAATATATTTATTTCAATACGGATCATCACTGGACGGGACTGGGTGCTTATTATGCATATCGTAAATTCTGTGAGGTCAAAGGCATTAAGGCACATGAGCTCAGTGAATATGAGAAGCTTCGTTTTCCGGGATTCTACGGAACCTTTTATTTTGCCACCAACCGTTCGCCGGCCTTGAAGGCAAACCCGGATACGGTTGAGGCATGGGTGCCGATCGCGACCAATGAAATGAACTATGTCACAAAGGCCGGTGATACGATGAAGGCCAAGGTAGTGAATGATGTTTCAAAGAGTGATGCCGGAAACAAGTATAATTGCTTCCTGCTTGGGGATAACCCACTGAGCGTTGTGCATAACTCTTCTCTTAATGACGGCTCCTCGATCCTTCTCATCAAGGAGTCCTACGGAAATGCCTTTGTTCCGTACCTTGTAGACCATTATGAGGATGTTTACGTTGTGGATTACCGTTACTTCCAGGACAATGCAAGCAAACTTATAACACAATATAAGGTGCAGGATATTCTCTTTTTAAACAATGTTATGGCAATCGGCAAGAAAACATCCAGAGAGATGCTGGCTTTATTCCGTTAAAAGTGCTGAAAATCCGTCTATGTGCGCGGGTAAGAACGTACATAGACGGGCAATGCTTGCTTTTTTGAAGACTATCATCTATAATTTACGGATAAATCCTTATGATAAGTGGTGAAGTCCGCCCTTTTTTGGATTTTTCGTATAAAGAGTATAGCTTGAAAAAGGTTTATATAATAAAGCAGTATTCTGCATGAAGTACTTTAGTGTTCGCAATCCGGATGCTAAAGCAAAAATCACAGAATCCAATCTGTGATCATCAGGAGATTAAATGGAACAGTTTATCATGAAAGGTGGCAAACCACTGTGCGGCGAAGTCGTGATCAGTGGGGCAAAAAATGCAGCACTTGGCATCATTGCCGGTTCACTCTTAACCGATGACGATATTATTATTGACAATTTACCGGATGTCCGTGACATCAATGTTATGCTGGAAGCCCTTAAGGAAATCGGTGCCAGCGTAAATCGTGTCAATCGACACCAGGTCATCGTAAATGCGGCGAATGTTCAGTCCGTATCCATCGATGACGAATATATTCGTAAGATTCGAGCATCCTATTATTTTATCGGTGCGCTTCTTGGAAAGTATCAGAAGGCCAATGTACCGCTTCCGGGAGGATGTGCCATCGGCTCCCGTCCGATTGACCAGCATATTAAGGGATTTCGTGCACTGGGCACGACGGTGGACATTAAAAACGGCTGTGTTGTAGCGGAGGCCAGTGAGGGTCTGAAAGCATCCCATATTTATCTGGATGTGGTTTCGGTCGGCGCCACCATTAACATTATGCTGGCAGCCTGTCTTGCAGAGGGCCGGACAATTATTGAAAACGTTGCTAAGGAGCCGCACATCGTTGATGTGGCAAACTTCCTGAACTCGATGGGAGCCAATATCAAAGGCGCCGGCACCGATACGATTCGTATCAAGGGCGTAAAGAAACTTCACGGTACAGAATATGCGGTTATTCCGGACCAGATCGAAGCCGGAACCTTTATGTGCATGGCAGCAGCAACCCGTGGTGACATTCTGATTAAAAACGTTATTCCAAAGCATCTTGAATCGATTACCGCAAAGCTTCTCGAGATGGGCAATACCATTTATGAATATGACGAAGCGGTTCGCGTTATAGGCAATCAGTTTCAGCGTGCTACGGATGTAAAAACACTCCCGTATCCGGGATTTCCGACGGATATGCAGCCGCAGATCAGTGTAACGCTGGCGCTTGCCTCCGGTACATCCGTGGTGACCGAGTCTATATTTGAGAATCGGTTTAAGTATGTCGATGAACTTGCACGTATGGGATCGAATATCAAGGTAGAGGGCAATGTTTCCGTGATTGACGGTGTGGATCACTTCACAGGCGCGTCTGTAAACGCCCTGGATCTTCGTGCCGGCGCAGCAATGGTTATTGCCGGACTTGCGGCGGACGGAATTACGACAGTAAATGAAATCGGCTATATTCAGAGAGGCTATGAACATTTAGAGAAGAAGCTGCAGGCTTTGGGAGCCTCCATTGAGCTTGTGGATTCAGAGCGGGATGCACAGAAATTCCGTATGAATGCCGGATAATAAAATGGCTTGTGAGAAGACCAGTTCCTTAGGGAATTGGTCTTCTTTTTTTGAAAATAATAAAAAAAGCAACAAATCAAGCAGCGAAAATAGTAGTAACTTATTTATATTTTTGATTGACAATAAAATAACAAAGAATTATAATGCAGATATGGTTGAATTGATAAATAATTAACGATCTTGCAAAGTAGTTCTGACCTGCTTCGGACACGTACAGCAACGTGGCGCAAAATCGCAATGAAGAAATCAAGGATGCCGGAAATGATTGATTCAAATGTTGCCACAAAAGATTTGAGAGGAGAACAACAAGATGAGTGATAAGCTTAAAAATCCGGAAATTGTCAAGGATATGGATTCCCTCGCGCAGAAAGTTGCCGTTGTTCGTGCAGCACAGGCGAAATTTGCTACCTATACGCAGGAACAGGTTGATAAGATTTTCAATGCAGCAGCAACTGCCGCAAACCAGATGCGTATTCCATTAGCGCAGATGGCTGTTGAGGAAACCGGCATGGGTGTGGTTGAAGACAAAGTCATTAAGAACAACTACGCAGCAGAGTATATCTACAATAAGTATAAATACAGAAAAACCTGTGGTGTAATTGAAGAGGATCCGGCATTCGGAACAAAGACAGTTGCGGAGCCTTTAGGCCTGATCGCTGCGGTTATTCCTACAACCAATCCGACTTCAACCGCTATTTTTAAAACACTGATCTGCTTAAAGACCAGAAATGCTATCATCATCAGTCCGCATCCAAGAGCAAAGAAGTGTACGATTGCAGCCGCAAAGATTGTTCTGGACGCCGCTGTTGCAGCCGGTGCTCCGGAAAATATCATTGGCTGGATCGATGAGCCGTCTCTGGAGATGACCAATGAGATTATGCGTGAAGCAGACTGCATTCTTGCAACAGGCGGTCCGGGCATGGTCAATGCGGCATATTCATCCGGAACACCGGCGCTGGGCGTAGGTGCCGGAAACAACCCGTGTATCATTGATTCTTCAGCCGATATTCAGAATGCAGTTTCTTCTATTCTTCATTCCAAGACCTTCGATAACGGTATGATCTGTGCTTCCGAGCAGTCCGTAACCGTTGTTGCCGATGTATATGACAAGGTAAAGAAAGAATTTGAACTTCGTGGTGCATATTTCCTGAATAAGGAAGAGCGTGAGAAGGTTGGAAAGACCATTATCATCAATGGATCTCTGAATGCCAAGATCGTAGGACAGCCGGCATGGAAGATTGCAGAAATGGCCGGCGTGACCATTCCTCACGACAAGAAGGTCATCATTGGCGAAGTAACTGACAACACAAAGGCAGAGCCGTTTGCTCACGAGAAGCTTTCTCCGGTACTTGGTATGTATAAGGCAAAGGATTTTGACAGTGCCTGTGAGAATGCGCTGCAGCTTCTTATGGATGGCGGTCCTGGACATACCGCTTCTCTGTTTATTGATACAAGAGAGACCGAAAAGATTCATAAGCATGCTGTTATGATGCATGCATGCCGTATTCTTCATAATATGCCATCTTCTCAGGGCGGCATTGGCGATCTTTATAACTTTAAGATGACACCTTCTCTTACGCTTGGCTGTGGTTCTTACGGCGGAAACTCCGTATCAGAGAACGTAGGTGTAAAGCATCTGTTGAACTACAAGACCGTCGCAGAGAGGAGAGAGAATATGCTCTGGTTCAGAACACCGAATAAGGTTTACTTTAAGAAGGGATGCATGCCGGTAGCACTGAATGAATTAAAGGAAGTGTACGGCAAGAAAAAGTGCTTCCTGGTTACGGACTCTTTCCTGGCATCTGCCGGATATATCAAGCCGATTACAGACAAGCTGCATGAGCTTGGCATTGATTACACCGTATTCTCTAACGTTCAGCCGGATCCGACACTGGCCAATGCGCTGGAAGGCGCCGAGCTGATGCGTCGTTACGAGCCGGACTGCATCCTGGCTTTCGGCGGCGGTTCTGCTATGGATGCCGGAAAGATCATGTGGGTTCTGTATGAGCACCCGGATGTAAAGTTCCAGGATATGGCAATGCGCTACATTGATATCCGTAAGAAGGTTTATCAGTTCCCTAAGATGGGCGAAAAGGCACTGTTTGTTGCAGTTCCTACTTCTTCCGGTACCGGATCCGAGGTAACACCGTTTGCGGTTATTACGGATCAGGAGACCGGCACAAAGTATCCGATCACAGATTATGAGCTTCTTCCGAACATTGCGATCGTGGATACCGACAATATGATGTCCCAGCCACGTGGACTGACAGCCGCTTCCGGCGTGGACGTACTTGTCCATGCACTTGAGGCGTATGCTTCTATGATGGCTACTCCATATACCGACGGCCTTGCCCTCCAGGCTATGAAGCGAGTATTTGATTACCTTCCAATCGCTTACAATGAGCCGACCAATGTTAAGGCCCGTGATGAAATGGCTAATGCTTCCTGCATGGCAGGTATGGCTTTCGCCAATGCCTTCCTTGGCATTTGCCATTCTATGGCGCATAAGCTCGGTGCATATCACCATATCCCACATGGTATTGCCAATGCGCTGCTTCTTACAGAAGTAATCCGTTACAATGCATCCGAGCAGCCGCCAAAGATGGGTACCTTCCCACAGTATGAGTATCCGCATACATTGGCACGTTATGCACAGTGTGCCCGTTTCTGCGGTATCAATGAAAATGATGATGCCAAGGCTGTAGATCTCCTTTGCAAGAAGATCAATGAGCTGAAGAAGATGGTAGGCATCAAGGAGCGTATCCAGGACTACAATGTAACAGAAGAAGATTTCCTGAAGACATTGGACGAGATGGCAACCAATGCATTCGATGATCAGTGCACCGGTGCAAACCCACGTTATCCGTTGATTTCTGATCTTAAGGAAATGTATAAAGTTGCATTCTATGGAAAGAAGTACAAGAAGAACGATCTTACACCGGTAGAAGTACTGGACTGTGTTAAGGAGTACACAGAGTAAGAACGGACTTTATAAAAAGGTTTGACCTCACATTATGTGAGTGTTCATACAGGTTCCTTCTATTTATATGTATCGCTTGTGGCAACAAGTACATACAAAACCGGCACCCGGCGTTTTCGCCGGGTGTTTTCTTTTATAGAATCCGAAGAAACATGTTCCGGAGAAACTTCAGAGAAACATAGAGTATATCATTGCATTTTGAAACAGAATTTCGCTGGATGACAGGGATTTTCAAAGGAAACAGCGAAAGAATGGGAACGATAACTAATGTTAATGATGCACGATTGTATTTTTTCTTGCTCAAGATATAACATAGTGATATAGTAACTGCAGTAGTTCAAAGGATTCGGAGCCAATGGAGGCACCCTTATATGAGAGGGAGTAGTCTGTCCATCGGGGTCCGGATTTTTTAGAATAACGAAATCATACCATTACACGACGACAAAGCATATCTTAGGGAGGTAATAACATGTCTTATGTTGATGAGGTATATCAGGGGTTAGTAACGAAGCATCCGCACGAGCCGGAGTTCCTGGAGGCTGCCAAGAGAATTCTTGAGTCATTACAGCCAATCGTTGACAAAAATGAGGAAGTATATCGTAAGAACGCACTTCTGGAGCGTTTTGTAGAGCCGGAGCGAATCATTACTTTCCGTGTACCTTGGACGGATGATAAGGGTGTTAACCATGTACAGCTTGGTTATCGTGTACAGTTTAATTCTGCAATCGGACCATATAAGGGAGGTCTTCGTTTCCATCCATCTGTAAACCAGTCCATCCTTAAGTTCCTTGGTATGGAGCAGATTTTGAAGAATTCTCTTACCAGTCTTCCAATCGGCGGCGGTAAGGGCGGCTCTGATTTCGATCCTCATGGAAAGTCCGATGCCGAGGTTATGCGTTTCTGCCAGAGCTTTATGACAGAGCTCTTTAAGTATATCGGTAAGGACACAGATGTTCCGGCCGGAGACATTGGCGTAGGTGGACGTGAAGTTGCTTATCTTTATGGCCAGTATAAGAGAATTACCGGCCTTTATGAGGGTGTACTGACCGGCAAGGGTCTTACCTTCGGTGGTTCATTGGCTAGAACCGAGGCAACCGGCTATGGCCTTGTTTACATTACAGACGAGATGGTCAAGGGTGCCGGTAAGACAATGGAAGGAAAGACGGTAGTCGTTTCCGGTTCAGGAAATGTAGCACAGTATGCGGTTCAGAAGGCAACACAGCTTGGTGCAAAGGTTGTTACGGTTTCTGATTCAAACGGCTATGTATATGATCCAAACGGCATCAACTTTGACGTTCTTTGCCAGATCAAGCAGGTGGAAAGAGCAAGAATCAGCGAGTACGCAAAGCGCGTTCCGGGTTCTGAGTATCATGAGGGCGAGAAGCCATGGGGCGTAAAGTGTGATATCGCACTTCCATGTGCAACACAGAATGAGATCAATGGCGAGGATGCCAAGAAGCTTCTTGCCAATGGCTGCTGGTGCGTAGCAGAGGGTGCAAACATGCCATCGGATTCCGATGCCATTGATGCATATCTTGCTGCCAAGATCCTTTATATGCCGGCAAAGGCAGCCAATGCGGGCGGCGTAGCCGTATCTGCACTTGAGATGTCCCAGAACTCCGAGAGACTGAGCTGGAGCTTTGAGGAGGTAGATGGCAAGCTTCATGATATTATGGTGAACATTTATAAGAATGTTTCTGAGACTGCAAAGAAGTATGGTCATGAAGGTGACTTTGTTGTTGGTGCCAATATCGCCGGCTTCGAAAAGGTTGCTACGGCTATGCTTGCACAGGGTATCTGCTGATTTCAGCATTGCAGAAAAAAGAAAGCGGCTCCTTTTGCGTAACGGTTTCGGACGGAACCGGCGGGAGCGCAGGATACAGCAAGACAGAGAAGTTATAAAATCAGAGAAGCTCGATGCCGGAAGGTGCCGAGCTTCTTTTTTTGTGATACACTGTAATGAATGACTCTAACGGGAGGAAATTTATGCGAACAATAATCGGAAAGTCCCTTGGGATCCTATTTGCGGTGCTTCTGATTTTTATCAGCTTTGTTACAAGCTTTGAATATGTTTGTTATCATCAGCCCGACCTGTACAGAAAAGAAATCGAAAAATACCAGGTGCAGGCGGAACTGGAATACTGGAGAGGCGAGACGATGGAAGAGGATGCATTGGAAAATGTTTTTCGCCAGACTATGAGTTATCTTCGGGGAAATCGGGAGAATCTGATTGTGGAGACCGAAATCAGCGGACATACCGAAGAATTCTATAATGAAAACGAGAAGTCACATATGGCCGATGTAAAAGTGCTTTTTGTAGGCTGTCTGTTTTTCCGGGCGCTGGCCAATCTTGCCGTACTTGCGATCGCGGGATATCTCATTATCAGTGTAGGAGCACGGAAAGCGGGTCTGTTTCTTTCTGAGGGATTCATCTATACTTCGCTTGCCATGATCGTAGCGGTAGTAGGCATCAGCCTTCTGGCGGCAAGTAACTTTACAAAGTACTTTACGATCTTTCATGAAATCTTTTTCAGTCAGGGAAACTGGATGTTTGATCCACGGCAGAGTCGTATGATTGATATTATGCCGGAAGGTTTGTTTTCGGATTTTGCACTTTGGATCAGCGAGACTTTTCTTGGTGTCATGTCTGCACTGTTGGCAGGAGCCTCATTTTTAAGGAGAAAGTTTAAAAATCCGAGTCAGGAAAACGTAATAATTGGAGCAGGGCTTTAAAAATACCATTTCAACTTTGAAATTGCGTAATGGAAATACAAGCTTTAAACGTGGAAACGAAGCACAGGAGACTATATGTACGATACAGAACAACTGGATGTAAAAAGAAAAACCATACTGGTGGGAGTCTGCTTTAACGGAAATCCGAATTTTGAGACCTCCATGCAGGAACTTTACGGACTGGCTGAAGCGGAAAATCTGGAGGTGGTTGCCGATGTAACACAGAATCTATCTTATGAAGACTCGGCGTATTTCATGGGCTCCGGAAAGGTACAGGAATTGAAAGGGCTTGTCTATACCGAAAAGGCTGATCTGGTTGTATTCAACAATGCGCTTTCTCCGAAGCAGCTTGCCAATCTCGCACATGATCTCGAGGTGGAGGTAATTGACCGGACCAACCTGATTCTGAATATTTTTGCCGATCGGGCACGTACAAAGGAAGCAAAAATGCAGGTCGATTATGCCAAACTGAAGTATATGCTGCCGCGTCTCGTAGGACTTCGTCAGAATCTGAGCCGACAGGGCGGTACCGGTGGATCGATGTCAAATAAAGGATCTGGTGAGCAGCAGATCGAACTGGATCGTCGTCATATTGAAAAGCAGATGGCGGAGCTTCGCCGCAATCTGAAGGAAGTGGAGCAGAGCCGCGAAACCCAGAGAAAGCGCCGGCAGCAGAGCGGGATTCCTCTGGTGGCGCTGGTCGGCTATACCAATGCAGGAAAATCAACGCTCATGAATGAAATGATTCGTCGCTACTGTCCGGATGAAGAAAAGGAAGTTATGGTCAAGGACATGCTTTTCGCAACGCTGGACACGACAGTTCGAAAGATCACACCGGGAGAGCATCGGGATTTTCTTCTTTCGGATACGGTCGGTTTTATCAATGAACTGCCGCACGATCTTGTAAATGCGTTTCATTCTACATTGGAAGAAGCGGTATTTGCAGATTTGATTCTTGAAGTGATTGACTATTCCGATCCGAATTATCAGATGCATATGGATGTGACGGCAAAGACATTAAAGGAACTTGGTGCCGGCAGCATTCCGATCCTTTATGTTATGAACAAGGCCGATAAGGTCATGGATGAGAAGCTTCCGGTACTTCGGGGAGAAAGTAAAATCTATCTGTCTGCCGCGCAGGGAGAGGGTATTCCGGAGCTTGTCAAAATGATCGAGGACAAGCTGTTTGCCGGTTTCATTACCATGGATCTTGTTATTCCATACACGGAGGGACAGATCGAAAATGATCTTCGGGAGAGAGCAAGAGTTCTTGAAACGAAATATGAAGAGGACGGCATACATATGAAAGCCGATCTGAATCAGGAAATGCTGAAAAGATATCGTGTCTATCTGGTATAGGAAAGGAGAATTTCGTGGAGCAGAACCAGCTGTTGGAAGGGCGGATTCGGGATCTGGCCGGAAAAGCATATAACAATGACTATGCAACACATACAGAATTTCTTGCTGCGTCGGATCTGGCCCTTTTTTATCAGATTCTCCGAAAGCAGGGAGTGAATCCGGAGAGCCATCAAGTGCAGGGGGTTCCGTTTGTGATTTATGGCGGACGGGAGGATGCAGATCGAAATATAATTGTGTTTCTGCCGTCTTATCTGGAGAAAGATACATTTCTTGCGGATGAAATGGCAAATGGAGAGATGATCCAATGTCTTCATATCACGCCGGTAAACAAGCGTTTCAGTGAAGAGTTGTCGCATCGGGATTATCTCGGGGCTCTTATGAATATGGGAATTGAGCGCGACAAGATCGGAGATATCCTGACATCGGAGTCCGAAGCCTTTGTTTTTGTTATGGCCGATATGGCGGATCTTATCGCCAAAGAACTCTGTCGTGTAAAGCATACTTCAGTGCAGTGTGAGGTGGTGGCACCGGAGCATTGCACATTGGAACCGAAGTTTGAAGAGTTGTCCGGTTCGGTCGCATCGCTGCGGTTAGACAGTATACTGGCTATGGTATACCGGGTGTCCAGAGGGAAGGCCCAGGAAGTAATCCAGGGAGAGAATGTGTTTGTTGACGGACGTGTTATAACAGATGATGGCTATAATTTAAAACCGGGACAAAGAATTTCGGTACGCGGGCATGGCAAATTTATTTTTACCGGTATGGGAAGTACGACGAAAAAAGGTCGTGTGTACGCAAATGTAAAACGGTATATTTAAGGTAAGGACGTATTGCATTCACAGTATGTTTAGTGTAAGATACGCCTATTATAAGAACGTAGTTTGATATACATTATGACTGCTGAGGTATGTATGCATAAGTATTTAAGATCCATTGGATTTTCAAACTTAACCGATAATCAGGCACTCGAGGCTCTGTTGGAGCGGGCGGTAAATGAAAAATATAAAACGGATATGATGTTTGCCGGCAATGGCACCATCGTCGAGCAGTATCAGCTTCCGGTGGCTCCATCGATGGGAATCACGGTAGTAGGCGAGAGAGACAATAAAGGTGTCTTTCACAGAAGCTATTATTTTCCATACATGCGCAGTTATGACGGCACCTTAACGCGAGAAGGAACCGTAGAGCGCCATCTCGAAAAAGAGACCTATGCCGGTGTTCTGGAAGATTTCCGTGCCGGAATCACGCTTATCTTTTATGTTACAAATTCGGTACAGCTTCGGGAACTGCATCAGATGATGATTCGCGTGGATGCGCGGCAGGCTTTTCTGACGGGTCTCAGTACGGAGGGTATGATTCTTCTTCCGATTGAAAAGAATGAAGAGGATGATGAGATCAAAAAAAGAAAGCGCCGTGAGCAGAAGAAACTGTATGAGGCAGCGCGTCAGGGTGATCCGGAAGCGATTGAGACATTGACGGAAACAGATCTCAATATCATGAACGAGGTGCAGCACCGCATTGTGCAGGAGGATCTTTACAGTCTTGTAGAGTCTTCCTTCATGCCGACAGGTGTAGAGTGCGATATGTATCAAATTCTGGGCGAGATTGTAGGAATGCGCGTTAAGTCGAATGTTTACACGCATGAAAACATTGTTGATCTTAAGATCAACTGCAATGATTGTATATTCCATGTTGCCATCAATGAAGCCGATCTTCATGGTGTTCCGGCCATTGGACGCCGTTTCAAGGGTAAAATCTGGATGCAGGGTGAGTTGGAAGTCATTGAAGAAAAATCCGATGATAAAACGGCTTCTGAGAAAGAGCATGACGAATAAGCGGTCTTGAAATGGCAGATTGTTACGGATTGCTATGGGTGACACGTTGCGAATTCCGTGACAATGTGTTACCATAAGAGTCATGTTTTCGTAGCCGGGATTATGATCCGCCTTATGTGGCGGGAGTCTGCGGATAAAAACGAAACAGGAAGTCGATCCGGTATGTCCGGGTTGCTTATACATGGGTATGGGTGGCACAGCTGGATAGCGCGTCCGCCTCCTAAGCGGAAGGTCGGGGGTTCGAATCCCCTCCCGTACATCGGAAAAGAACCACAGTCGTGGTTCTTTTTTTTGTCTTTTATTCAAATTTAGAAAAGGTATGGATCAAGAATGGAGAAGATGAAGACGCTGCCCATTTTTCACCAAAATGTGCGTGGTATGACTAGTTTTAATCACGCACAATGAAATTTCGAGGCATTCTTAATTTAAAAGCGTAATGAAACGGCGGAAGAATGTCGATAAAAACGCTATGAAAGTATTGTTATGATTTTTTGCTTATACGCAGGATCAGGGACCGAAGATTTTTTAGCAGTGTGGAGAATGTATGTATCAGAGAACCTATGCGATTCATGATGAGAGAGAGGCGTACGAACTCATCGGAAATCCAACCATAGAGCATAATTATACAAGAGCCAAAAACTGTTTGGCACTTTGCTATTCAAGTCATATTGATAAAAGACTGCTTATGCAGGCAATCCGTGTACTGCGTCGTTCCTATCCACGCATGAAGATAGCGGTGGCGACACAGTTTGGACATGAAAATCTGAACAATGAACAGATTTGTCGGGTCAGCTTTTTATTTTTCAGCGAGTCCGATGTTGCACTTGATATTTATAATTTTGACCTTATGAGTTATGACGAGGTCTATGAGCAGATTTCTGCTTCTATTGAAGAGTCGCAGGATCTTCAGATGATGCAGTTCATCGGCAGTATATGGAATTTCAATTTATCCGGACTGGTAGAACGGTTGATGAAAAATTATCCCGACTATCTTATGACCGGATTTCTGGCGGGACCGAATCTGGAAGATGTCAATAAATATCCGGCGTTTGTTATGATCGACCAACCGGTACAGAACGGCCTTCTGGTTATTCGGTATTTAGGAAAAAACCTGCATGTTTATACCGACGAAGTCTTTGGCTGGAAACCGGTCAGCCGTTCGTTCCGCGTGGAAGCACGCGCAAACTGCAGCGATCATGCCGGTGATACGGAAATCCTGAGTCTCGATGGAATTCCGTCATCGGTTATTTATGATACCTATTTGGGAATTAACAGTCATAATCAACTGATGGACAATGTTGTTGAATTTCCTTTGATTCTGGAGCGTTCGGGAGAATTGTTCTGCCGTGCGCCTCGTAGCATTGGAGAAAAGAATCAGCTCTATTGTTTCGGTGATATTCGTGATGGAGAAACGGTACGTCTGGGCTATGGAAGTCCGGATCGTCTGGTTAAGGAATCCATTCTCGGCGCCCGTCGGTTATATGATTTCCACCCGGAAGCCGTATGTCTTACCGTGTGCGCTGCCCGCCCGATGACTTTAGGAGAGCGGTATCCACTGGAAATTAAAAATTTTCTGCGTACCTGTGTAAGTCTTACCTACATCAATACTACAGGCGAGATATATCAGCGTAATGGACGCGGTGGTGTAAAAAACGGCTCGTTGATCGTGGTAGGTCTCCGGGAAGGAGAGAATACTCTGAAATTGGAGCAAATGGAGCAATACGATATTTTGGATATGCCGGCGGATTTTATCGACGAACCGATTCGTCCGCTGAATGAACGTCTCATTTCATTTTTGGACAAGACAACGTCGGATCTGAATGAGATGGCTGCGGAAGCCAATGCGGCCAATGCGTCCAAATCGCAGTTCCTCAGCAATATGTCGCATGAAATCCGTACGCCGATCAATGCCGTGCTCGGCATGGACGAAATGATCCTTCGGGAAACCAAGGAAGCAGAGACGATGCAGTATGCGTCCAATATTAAAATAGCGGGCAACACACTGCTGTCACTTATTAATGATATTCTTGACTTTTCAAGAATTGAAGCCGGCGGTATGAGCATTCTTCCGGTGGAGTATGACATGAAATCATTTTTAAATGATCTCATGACACTGGTGCGCGGCAAAATCGAGGATAAGGGGCTTCGGCTTGTGTTGGATATTGATCCGGAAATTCCGGATATAATACATGGTGACAGTATTCGTCTGCGCCAGTGTCTCGTCAATATTCTGACCAATGCGGCGAAGTATACCATGAAGGGCTCGGTTACCGTGAACGTAAAAGTTCTGGAACGTAGTACGGATGCCGTTTTAATCCGCTACAGTGTTACCGATACCGGTATAGGAATCCGTCCGGATGAACTGGAGAAGCTTTTCCAGGCATTCGAACGTTTGGATGAAAAGCGTAACCGTGATATCGAAGGCACCGGACTGGGAATCAACATTACCGAACGTCTGCTTCGCCTTATGGGAAGCCGGCTGGAGGTGCAGAGTGAATATGGCAAGGGTTCAACCTTCAGCTTCTCGATCCGGCAGCAGGTTATTGACTGGAAGCCGATCGGTGATTACAGTCTGCAGCTTGCAGAAGCTCCGATTCAGGAAGCATATCACGGCAATTTCATTGCACCGGATGCACATATTCTGGTTGTGGATGATGCACCGATGAATATTCAGGTTATCCGGGGACTTTTGAAGGAAAATCAGATTCATATCGACAGCGCGATCAGCGGTCAGGAGTGTCTGGAGCTTTGCGAGGACAATGAATACGATTTAATCCTGCTTGACCACCGTATGCCGGAGATGGACGGTGTCGAGACCTTGAAGCATTTGAAGGAACCGGGACGTATGAAGAAACCGGATACACCGATCGTGTGTCTTACGGCCAATGCCATTATCGG
>ONLM01000089.1 GCA_900318695.1 uncultured Eubacteriales bacterium
GTTCCCGGTGCAGAAGGATGATATCCTTAGAAAGCTGCGTTAAAAAATATAGTAAAAAAACATCCGGAATCCGTGTGATTCCGGATGTTTTGGTTTAAAATAAAATAGTGATTAAAGTAGATTATAAGGATAGACCTTTGAAAAAGCTTATGATATGATACTACAACTTGTGCACAGATCGGACCTTTCCTATGAAATCCGGTTCCGGTCATCACCCCGTATTGAAGCTACATAAATATGTATAAGTTTTTTGAAAGGACCTTCCATGAGTATCTTAAATGTTGAACATCTTACCCACGGTTTTGGCGATCGTATGATTTTTGATGACGTTTCCTTCCGGCTCCTCAAAGGCGAACACATTGGCCTTGTAGGAACAAACGGAGAAGGCAAATCCACCTTTATGAGCGTTGTCACCGGAAAACTGCAGCCGGATGAGGGCACCGTGGAGTGGTCCAAACATGTAAATGTAGGTTATCTGGACCAGCATGCGGTACTGGAAGCCGGCATGACCATTGAAATGGTTCTGAAGAGTGCATTTGATCATCTCTTTAAGATCGAAGAGGAAATCAATGCGCTTTATGCCAAGCTTGCAGAAGTGGACGAAAGTGAAATGGACTCCATTATGGCGGAAGCAGGAGAACTGCAGGAGCTTCTCACAGCACACGATTTTTATATGATTGACACTAAGGTCAATGAAGTCGCCCGCGCATTGGGACTTTTGGATCTCGGACTGGACCGTGACGTAACCGAACTTTCCGGCGGTCAGCGTACCAAAATTCTTTTAGCAAAACTTCTTCTGCAAAAGCCGGATATTCTCCTTTTGGACGAGCCGACAAACTATCTGGACGAAGAGCATATTGCCTGGCTGAAACGTTATCTCGAAGAGTATGAAAATGCCTTTATCCTGATTTCCCATGATGTTCCGTTTATGAACAGTGTAACGAATATCATTTACCATATGGAAAATGGCAAGCTCACCCGTTATGTTGGAGATTACAATCACTTCGAGGAAGTGTATGCCGCGCATAAGGCCCAGCTGGAAGCCGCTTATAACCGTCAGCAGAAGGAGATTGCTGAACTCAAGGATTTCGTTGCACGGAACAAGGCTCGTGTTTCCACCCGAAATATGGCTATGTCACGACAGAAAAAACTTGATAAAATGGAAGTGATCGAATTGGGTCGGGAAAAGCCAAAGCCGCAATTCCATTTCCAGTACACCAAAGCACCCGGGAAATATCTCTTTACAACAAAGAATCTCGTAATCGGTTATGACGAGCCGCTTTCCAAATCGCTTGAACTCACCATGGAGCGTGGAAGCCGCATCGTTCTGGTCGGCGCCAACGGTATCGGAAAATCCACATTGTTAAAGAGCCTGCTTGGTCTTATTTCCCCGATTTCCGGTTCAGTGGAGCTGGGAGATAATCTTGATATCGGATACTTTGAACAGGAAATGAAACCGGATATTGATACAACCTGTATCGAAGAAATCTGGCAGGAATTTCCGGGATTCAACCAGTATGAAGTCCGCACGGCGCTTGCCAAATGCGGTCTTATGACTGAACACATTGAGAGTAAAGTACGCGTACTTTCGGGAGGAGAGCAGGCAAAGGTACGCCTTTGCAAACTCATCAACCGTGCTTCCAATCTGCTTGTACTGGATGAGCCGACAAACCATCTGGACGTGTATGCAAAGGATGAGCTGAAGCGTGCTTTAAAAGAGTACAAAGGCAGTATTCTTATGGTATGTCATGAACCAGAATTCTATCAGGACATCGCCACAGAAGTATGGGACTGTACACAGTGGACTACAAAAGTTATTTAATATAAAAGTGAACACTTTCATCATTTTGCTGTTAATTGGGGGCATGCATTATGAATGACACAGGTTTAAAAAATCCGGATCAACTTGTGAAGCTTCGAAAATACGAAAACACTTTGGTCATCAGCGGCCAGGCGTTTATTGCCTTCGGAATGTGGAGTGTTGTAAAGATCTTTTTACAGACACTCCTTCCCAATCCGCAACGAACAATACTGCTGGACGGTCATGAAGGAAATCCTTTGTATCTTTTCATGGTTCTGACAATCGAAGTCATTCTCTGTGGTTTTGATATCGTCTTTCGCATCTATATCGGCAAAACCGCCATCGCCATAGGCCGGGGAAACCATCGGAAATCTATGCATTTTTACCTTTTCCTTACTTCTCTGGCTTTCCTGATCGAGTTGGCTTCCATCTACGAATACCTTTTTTATGAGGCGCCGCTGGTGGATTGGAACGACCGGATCGCCACTGGTTTTGTCTTGTTCAGTTCTTTTTTGTGCACCACGGATCTCATCGTATCCGCATGGAAGGTACGAAAATATAGACGGGAGGTAGGATAATATGCAAAAAGATTTTCATTATTACGCAACCTACTGTGCTGCCTTCCTTGCCGGCTATACTCACGAAGAATGTATGCAGATCTGCTACAGTGCCCAGTTTGTCGACTGTTGTTCGCAGACCTTTTTGGAAAACATTCATGCCCCAAAGTCTGCTGCGACAACCCAGCTTCCGCTGGAACTGGTAAATTGCCGTACTGATCTTCTGGGTTTGCAGAATATTACCAGAATTTGGGCATCCTTTCATTTCCTGCCCCGGGATCTCAAAAATCCAAACGTAAAGGGCCTGCCCCGATACAAAAATAAATACCGGCTTATTTGCGGTCCGAATGGTGATCTTATAAAAAAAACCGTTGAACTGGCAAAAGGAGAAAGTCTTCCGGCAGTCGGTCTGGCCATGCATGTTTTGGCCGATACCTGGGCACATCAGTATTTTGCTGGAACGCCTTCTCTGGTCATCAACAATACAACCACACACTTTTATGAACTTCTTCCGGACGGCACAGAAAGAAAAATCACATTCCGCCATAGTGCCGGAACACCGGATGATCTAAGTCAAAGTCTTTATACAGCAAGCCTTTTTCAAGGAAATGAAAATTCCATCATGAATCTGGGTCACGGGCGCGCCGGACATTTACCGGATTATAGCTTCATTCGCTACAAATATCTGCCGGCCTGGGGACATTATCAGGAAATCGTAAAAGATAATCCTGCTGATTATCTTCACGCGTTTACGCAAATGATATATGCCATGCAATATCTCCGCGGATCATTGGACCATTTTGAAACTGACCGCTATGCGGAAGAATGCATTACAGGCTTGCGTGACCGTATACAAAGCCTTTTGACAAAAAGACAGCTGGATTCTTCTGAAGACTGGCGGCAGCTGGGCGAAGAACTTTCCGGAAAACCAATTGAAGATTTTTCCATCACACGATATGAAGAAGCCTATTTAAATGCACCAGCTGAAGAAAAAAGCTCCACCTTTTTGGGACAGTTTATTCTAGCTGCACTGGCGCAAAAAAGCATGGTTACCGGACAGATCTTCCAATCCGGAAATCATCTTGCCGGATACGCAGTCGACTATAAGCGCAAAGGCTTTCGGGGCATACGGGATTTTGCAAAGCTGATTGAACACAAGCTGGAAAAGGAGGATTTCAAATGAATGCTTTTCAACGCTTCAAAAGTTTGTTTATCGGCCTGTTTGATATCTTCCTTTGCGCACTTCTTTTATACAACCCGAATGAAGGGTATCAGCTTGTGATCGCCATCCTGACCTTTTCTTTGCTGTTTTATGGTTTCCGCCTTCTGGTTTATTATTTCACAATGGCAATTCATATGGTCGGCGGCAAGATGATTTTATATCGCGGAACCATTATTCTGGATATGGGCTTGCTGGCCTATGCGCTTACCGACGTACCGAAAATCTACGTATTTGCCTACCTGATCATTATTCATCTTTTTTCCGGACTGTTCCATATTCTGGAAGCCCGGGAAGCAAGGCAGCAGGAAGCCGCATCCTGGCGACGTAAATTTTTTCACGGAATGCTCAATGTTATCCTGGCGCTCATCTGTCTAATTAATATTCGAAATTCTTCTACCATCGCTTACATTTACAGTCTATCTTTATTTACAGAAGCGTTGTTCCGGATTTCTTATGCATTCCGCAAAACAGCCATTATATATATTCCGTAAAGATTCTTATCCCAAAAAAGAGGCCGCAGGCAATCATGAATTCTCTTTCCGGCATAAGCTGAAAAAAGACATTCCGATTCCCTGCGGCATGTTTTTATATCTGCTGATTCTTAATTTTTTGTAATGTAATTCTTGATCGCATCATAAGACTCTTCGCTCAATACGTGCTCAATACGGCAAGCATCATCCTCGGCCGTATCCGGATTTACGCCAAGCTTAATCAGCCATTCGGTAAAAAGCGTATGCCGTTCATAGACGGAATTGGCCATTTTGCTGCCTACCTCTGTGAGATAGATAAAACCGGCATCCGTCACCGTAATAAGATCCAGGGAGCGGAGCTTTTTCATCGCTACACTGATACTAGAATTTTTGTGTCCTGTTTCCGCCGCAATATCCACTGCGCGAACAACAGGCAAGCGTTTACTTAATATTAAAATTGTCTCCAAATAATCCTCAGAGGATTGCTGAATTTTCATATATAACACCCTTTCTGTTATTCATAGTGTCTAGTATAGCATAGATCACGCCAAATAAAAAGATTGCATGCAATGTTTCCGGATAATTTTTGCGGACAAATCCCGACGTTTGCACTATAGTATATTA
>ONLM01000040.1 GCA_900318695.1 uncultured Eubacteriales bacterium
ATCGTAGGAACCGGGGGAGATGGTGCCCACAGCTTTAACATTTCGACAACCAGTGCCATGATCATTGCGGCGGCAGGCATTCCGGTTGCAAAGCACGGCAACCGTGCGGCTTCATCGCTCTCGGGAACGGCGGATTGCCAGGAGGCCCTGGGCATCAACATTCAGCAGGATCCGGAAAAGGCTTTGCAGCTTTTGCGGGAGGTAGGAATCTGCTTTCTCTTTGCACAGAAATACCATGCGGCCATGAAGTATGTGGGACCGATCCGGAAAGAACTCGGATTCCGTACCGTATTTAATATTCTCGGTCCCCTTACCAATCCGGCCAGCCCGGAACGCTTTTTGCTGGGAGTATACGATGAATATCTCGTAGAACCGGTTGCCAAGGTACTCGACAAGCTGGGAGTTCGAAACGCATTGGTGGTATATGGACAGGATAAGATGGATGAGATTTCGGCCTCGGCACCGACGACGGTATGTGAGCTTCGGAACGGTTTCTACCGTAGTTCTGTCATTCAGCCGGAGGATTTCGGCCTTACCCGCGGAAAAAAAGAGGAACTTGTAGGCGGTACGCCGGAAGAGAATGCGGTCATCACCCGGGAGATCCTGAGCGGAAAAGAGCGGGGAACCCGCCGAACCGCCGTGCTTCTGAATGCCGGTGCCGCAATCTATGTGGGAGGAAAGGCAGGCAGCATTGCCGAGGGTGTAAAGCTTGCGGCAGAACTCATTGATCATGGAGATGCCATGGAAACGCTGGAGCGTTACATCCGGCTTTCAAATGAATAAGCCGCGGATCAAGATCTGCGGCATCCGCCGTCCGGAGGATGTGGAGCTCATGAACCGGGAAAGACCGGAGGATGTCGGCTTTGTGTTCTGGAGAAAAAGCCGACGCTGTGTTTCCCGGGAGACGGCGGCCGGACTCCGGCGGCAGTTGGATCCGCAGATCCGGAGCATCGGCGTTTTCGTGGATGCCGCGCCGGAAGAGATCACGGACCTGGTGGAGCAGCATATTATTACGGTGGTTCAGCTGCATGGGCATGAAGAAGCGGATTATCTGGCGGAACTAAGGAAGCGCATTCCGGGAACGGAAATCTGGAAGGCCTGCCTGATTCACAGCCGGGACGATCTGATGGCAGCGCAGCAGAGTTCTGCGGATATGTTGCTTCTGGACAGCGGACTCGGCGGCGGTCGGCGCTTTGACTGGTCACTGCTGCAGGATATTCACCGTCCGTATTATCTGGCCGGTGGGCTCGATCCGGAGAATGTGGTCGACGCGGTTCGGACTCTCCGGCCATATGGTGTGGATGTGAGTTCCGGTGTGGAACAGGACGGCATAAAGGATGGGGAGAAGGTTCGTCGGTTTATCCGGGCGGTACGGGAGAACGATGGAATGAGGAAGACAGAAAAGGAATCAGGAGGAGAGAAGGCATGAACAATGCACATGGCCGTTTTGGCATTCATGGAGGACAATATATTCCGGAGACATTGATGAACGCAGTGATTGAGCTGGAAAAAGCATATGATCACTATAAGGATGATCCGGCGTTTCAGAAAGAACTTGCAGAATTATTCAACGAATATGCAAATCGCCCGTCTCGGCTGTACTATGCGGCACGGATGACCGAAGATCTGGGTGGCGCAAAGATTTATTTAAAACGGGAAGATCTGAATCATACCGGTGCGCACAAGATCAACAATGTTCTCGGCCAGGCGCTTCTGGCGAAAAAGATGGGAAAGACCCGGCTGATTGCAGAAACCGGTGCCGGACAGCATGGTGTGGCAACTGCGACCGCCGCTGCGCTGTTTGGAATGGAATGCGTCGTTTTTATGGGTGAAAAGGATATCGAGCGGCAGGCACTCAATGTGTATAAGATGCGCCTTCTGGGAGCCGATGTGGTTTCGGTAACCGATGGCACGGGTACGTTAAAGGATGCGGTTTCCCAGGCGATGCGGGAGTGGACATCCCGTATTGCGGACACACATTACTGCCTGGGCTCCGTCATGGGCCCGCATCCGTTTCCGACCATCGTCCGTGATTTTCAGGCGGTGATTTCCCGTGAGATTCGGCAGCAGATGCTGGAGAAGGAAGGCCGCCTTCCGGATGCGGTAATCGCCTGTGTGGGCGGCGGCTCCAATGCCATCGGTTCCTTCTATCATTTCATTCCGGACAAAGAAGTGCAGCTGATCGGCTGCGAGGCAGCAGGCCGTGGCATTGACAGCTTCGAAACGGCGGCAACGATCAATACCGGACGGCTGGGAATCTTCCATGGAATGAAGTCGTATTTCTGTCAGGATGAGTATGGTCAGATTGCACCGGTATACAGCATATCGGCCGGGCTGGATTACCCGGGCATCGGACCGGAACATGCGTATCTTCATGATATCGGCCGAGCACAGTATGTGCCGATTACCGATGAAGAAGCGGTGCAGGCATTTGAATATGTATCTCGAAAAGAGGGAATCATTCCGGCAATCGAGTCCAGTCATGCACTGGCATATGCTATGAAGCTGGCGCCGACTATGCGGAAGGATCAATGTATTGTTGTGACCGTATCCGGCCGCGGTGATAAAGACTGCGTTTCGGTGGCACGTTACAGAGGAGAGGAGCTTGCAGAATGAATACAGCAGAACAGCTACAGGGAACGGCGCATATTGCGGCGGCGTTTAAGAATCACAAAGCGTTTATTCCGTTTATTACGGTAGGTGATCCGGATCTTTCCACGACGAAAAAATTTGTTCATACACTGGTTTCTGCGGGGGCAGATCTCGTGGAACTGGGAATTCCGTTTTCCGATCCGACAGCGGAAGGCCCGGTTATTATGAAGGCATCGGAAATCGCTCTTCATTCCGGCACGACGACGGATCAGGTATTCGCTCTGACAAAGGAACTCCGGGAGGAAGGCATCGAAGTACCGTTTCTCTATATGACTTATGCCAATGTGGTTTTCTCCTACGGCATTGAACGCTTTATGCGGGCTGCCCGGGAAGCCGGGGCGGATGGATTGATTCTTCCGGATGTGCCATACGAAGAAAAGGCGGAATTTGATGCTCCGGCGAAGGCGGCCGGCCTGTCGCTTATTTCCATGATTGCGCCTACATCCGAGGACCGGATCGCGAAGATTGCCCGGGAAGCCGCCGGATTTATTTATGTGGTGTCCTCTCTGGGGGTAACCGGTGTGCGGCAGGAAATCACGACGGACATAGGGGCAATGGTGAAACTGGTAAAGGAAAATACAGATGTACCATGTGCTGTGGGCTTTGGCATTTCGACACCGGAGCAGGCTGCGGAGATGGCTGCAATCAGTGATGGCGCTATTGTAGGGTCGGCCATTGTGCGGCAGATCCAGGATGCGGGAGAAGGCGCAGTCGAGGCGATTCGAACCTATGCAGGAGCCATGGCAAAGGCGGTACACAAGAGCAAATAGGCGTTCCGGACCGGAAGTGCCGTAAGACGCCCCCTACTACTTGACAAATAATCTGTAGATTAGTTATTATAGAACGTAATTGAAATAGGTATTGTTTCGATTGATTTCCGGTTATCCGGAACATAACCATTTATCAAGAAAGAGGTATTGTTATGAAGCACATTATGACATTAAATACACGTGATATGAAGAGATCCGCTGAAAAGGGCGGCTGCGGTGAGTGCCAGACTTCTTGCCAGTCAGCTTGTAAGACAAGCTGCGGTATCGCTAACCAGCAGTGCGAGAACAAGAACGCTTAATTTACTTTAAGGTTTCTGGCCGGGGTGCTAAGCGCCCCGGTTTTATTTTGTCTTATGATTATTTTCGTGTAAAACCTTTTTCTATTTTATAAAGAGGAGAATATATGATTCATCAGTATAAAATGAACGGTTACAATATTGTACTGGATGTATACAGTGCCAGTGTGCATGTGACCGATGACCTTGCATATGATGCCATTCATCTGCTGGATACAGGAAAGAGCAGAGAGGAAGCGGAGGCAGAGCTTCGTACACTTCATCCGGAAGCCAGTGCGGAGGATCTGGAGGATACCTTTTCCGACATTCAGGAGCTTACCGATGCCGGAAAGCTGTTTACGAAAGATGTATATGAGAAGGCGGCCGGCTATTTAAAACAGCAGTCTACGGTTGTAAAGGCAATGTGCCTTCTGGTTGCGCATACTTGTAACCTTAATTGTTCTTACTGCTTTGCATCCCAGGGTAAGTTCAAGGGCGGAGAAGGTCTTATGACATTTGAAACGGCTAAGCGCGCGATCGATTATCTGGTAGAGAATTCCGGAAAGCGTCACAATCTTGAAGTCGATTTCTTCGGCGGTGAGCCGCTGGTCAATTTCGATGTCTGCAAGAAGACGGTTGAATATGCCCGTTCTCTTGAAAAGAAGTATAATAAAAATTTCCGTTTCACATTAACCACCAACGGTGTCAATGTGACGGATGAAGTGATTGAGTGGGCAAACAAGGAGTGCTATAACGTTGTTCTGTCTCTGGACGGACGTAAGGAGGTCAATGACCGTTTCCGTGTAGATCGCGGCGGACATGGCTCTTACGACAGAATCGTGCCGAATTTCCAGAAGTTTGTAGAAGCACGTGGGGATAAGGGCTATTACATGCGTGGAACCTATTCTCACTTTAATACGGATTTCACAAAGGATATCTTCCACATGGCCGATGATCTGGGATTTACCGAGCTTTCCATGGAGCCGGTCGTAACCGATAAAAACAGCCCGAGCTGTCTTACGGAGGAAGACCTTCCGGTACTGTATGAGCAGTACGAGATTCTTGCGAAGGATATGCTCCGTCGTGAGAAGGATGGCAAGCCAATCACATTTTATCATTACATGATTGACCTCGAGCATGGACCATGTGTATATAAGCGTGTTTCCGGCTGTGGTTCCGGAACCGAGTATATGGCCGTTACCGCATGGGGCGATCTGTATCCTTGCCATCAGTTTGTAAATGATCCGGAGTATAAACTTGGAAATATCTGGGATGGCATACAGAATACGGCACTTCGCGAGGAATTCAAGGAGTGTAATGTATATTCCCGTCCGGAATGCAAGAACTGCTGGGCCAGAATGTATTGTGCCGGCGGATGTTCTGCTAATGCACTTCATGCAGAAGGCGACATTCACGGCGTATATGAATACGGCTGTAAGCTTTTCCGCAAGCGTATGGAATGTGCGCTGATGATGAAGGTTGCAGAAGCAGAAATGGAGCAGAACGGCGAGATCACAAGAAAAGAAGCAAGTGAAGCACCGGCTTCAATGCGATAAGATTTCGATTCATAAGGATCGATATATAATGGGGAGTCCGGCCGCGAAAGCGGAGGGCTCCCTTTGGCGATAAGGAGGGAGAACCGGGTGAATCGACAGGATTATGACAGGGAGCAGGAGAGCCGGGATGCGCTTGCATCGAAGCTCCGTAACTATGCGGCCGGGCCGTGGTATCCCATGCACATGCCGGGACATAAACGGCGGTTGTCTTCTGTACCGGGACTTCCGGTTTCATTGGATTTCACCGAAGTTCCCGGAACGGATGATCTTCATCATCCGGAGAGTATTTTGAAAGCGGCCATGGAACGTACCGCCCGTACGGTAGGTGCGGATCGGACCTGGTATCTGGTGAACGGAAGCACGGCCGGAAACCTTGCGGCCGTGTTTGCATTGGCACCGTATCATGGGGAACTCATCGTGGCCGGAAACTGCCATCGTTCGGTATATCACGGCCTGGAATTACGGGATGTTCATCCGCATTTTATTGATCCGGTGATGGATCCGGAGTACGGGATCCCGACAGTGATCCGTCCGGAGGATGTAGAAGAAGCTTTCCGGAAGTATCCGGAAAGTTCCGGTGTGATTTTGACAAGCCCTACCTATGAGGGCGTGGTATCGGATATCCGGAGCATTGCGGAAATCTGCCATCGTCACGGAGGGCTATTGTTTGTGGATGAAGCGCATGGAGCTCACTTTGGCCTTGTGGAGGAAGCGGATTTTCCGGAAAGTGCGATCCGCTGCGGTGCCGATCTTTCTGTGCAGAGCGCCCATAAAACGCTGCTCGGGCTGACGCAGACGGCATTTCTTCATTGCCGTGGGAAGCGTATCGATCAGGAGGCTATACAGCGCGCATTGGACATGTTTGAAAGTTCATCGCCGTCCTATCCGCTTCTCATGTCGCTTGACGGCTGTACAGACTGGTTGCTTCGGGAAGGAAAGAAATGCTTTTGCGCCTGGAGGGATCATCTGCATGCGTTGGATCAGACGCTCCGAGAACTGAAATATTTTAAGGTGCTCTGCCACGGCGGGGAACGGGAAGAGGTACCGGATGCACGCCGTCGCGCCGCCATGCGCCATGGCTTTTACGATTATGATCCTTCAAAGCTGTTGATTCATACCGGAAATACGCCGTATACGGGAGAGGATCTCAGCCGGATTCTGGCCGACCGGTTTCATTTTGTTTTGGAAATGAGTCTTTCGGACAATGCACTTGCCATGACCGGGCCGGGCGATGATCCGGAGGCGCTGAGACGGTTCGGGGAGGCATTGCTTGTTCTGGATCGGGAGCTGGATACCGTACCGGCATTTGAAAAAGGAACACGGTGTTTGAAGAATCCCCTGAAAAGAGAACGTGAGCAGGTCATGACGCTGCAGGCGGCCGCCGGGCAGGAGAGAGAAATGATTCCGTTCTCGAAGGCAGTCGGCCATGTGTCCTGTGAATCGGTATTTTGTTATCCGCCGGGAATTCCTATCCTTGTTCCGGGAGAACGGATTTCCGAAGAGGCGGTTTGGGAATTGCAGCGGTATCGTGCCGAGGAACGGGAACTGCGGTTTTCTGTCAGTCCGGAAAAAGACGATACAATTGCCTGTGTGCGGGAAGTATGGTAAACTAGCAAAAGATTTCGTAAGAAAGAGGAGCTGTTATGGCAGATAGAGTTGAGAGAAATAATGAGGCAATGATGGCAGCGATGCATAAGCTTCGTGCGTCACAGGCTACCGATAAAAATGCACAGGCCGAGATGCTGAGCCAGATGTGCACAAGTGCAGAGTTTTATGTACCAGTAATGATGGTCGGAGAAGGCAGAGATCGGAAGCCGGCTTTTGGCATTGTCATGGATAAGAATAAGCAGGCATTCTATATGCTGTTCACGGATCGTGAGAAGGTTGAGGCCTTTGCCAAGGATAAGAAGCCGGAATGCGCGATCATGACCTTCGAGCAGATTGCCGACCGCACGATCGGTGATGTCCGGATAAACGGTTTTGTTGTAAATCCGGGTGTGGATGATATGATTATCGGTCGCCAGATGATTATGGATCTGCGTGCCCGTATTAAGGGCGAGGAGATCGGCCTTCAGGCACAGGCAGCCGGAAGCGGCGAGGACGCAAGTTATTATGACATTCGTCGTGATGCACCGACGGCAGAACTTCTGCGTGCTCTGGACGGCTATATGCGTAAAGATGAAAATATTGCCATGGCTTATATCCGTATGATGCGCCGGAACGGACAGGAGAGTTATTGCCTTGTTGTCCGCCATGTAGGGCCGATTGATGAGACGTTTGAGAAGATCTCAAATATTGCGGCACCACATCTTCACGGAAAGAGTCTTGCGATTCTTTCTGCGCGTTCATCCATCGCGGAGAAGGTTATCGGCGATACAAAGCCATTTTACAGAAAGCCATTTACCATTGTGGAAGATGGTGAATAATGAAAAAATCTTTAAGCGGCCGCATAATGGCCGCTTTTTTTAAGATATATTAACGTTTTTTTAGATATGTATTGAATAATAGACATTAAAAAAATGTTGCGATATAATAAATAGCCTTGAATATTACGATTCAGAGCAATCAACATGGGGGTCGGTAAAAAAATTTGCCGAGTGGGATTGAGCCGTCAAAGAGAGTGGTAATATATGATAGAACGTAAAGCTATTTCTATTTCTGATGCGACAGAAGGAATGTCGCTGGGAGGAACAATTGAAGACCGAATGGGTCGTCCTCTCATGAAACCGGGAGATGTACTGAGTGATTATAAAATAGAACGTCTGCGTCGTTTGGGCCTCGGTACTTTGCAGATTCAATATGATAATGGTGTTGACATTGATCCGGATAAAATACTGTCGGATAAAGCCCGGGAAAACGTTGAAAAATACCGTGTAGAAGATCCAAACAAGGTACATTTGGAGCAGGTGGTGAAGGATCGGATCTGTGAAGGTGTGAAATTCTTATATGCGAATCCGGATCCGGTACAGCTTGCAGAGACAACGCAGGCGGTTACATATGAGCTGATGGAAGCCATTAAGAAAAGTGATGCGGTGGCCGTTAATATTGCGGATCTTAAGGTAAGCGATGAGTATACACTGGAGCATAGTGTAGACGTCGCAACAATTTCCATGATTACTGCGAAAAAGCAGGGAAAGAGTCAGAAGGAATTGTTCGAAATCGGCATGGCCGGGCTGATGCATGACATTGGAAAAACCAAAGTCCCGCCGGAAATCCTGAACAAACCGGCTAAACTGACATTTGAAGAATTTAAGGAGATGAAGAAGCACAGCCTTTACAGCTATCAGATGGTAAAGGATAATACCAGCATCAGTAATGATGTAAAGTTGGCAATGCTGCAGCATCATGAAAAGCTGGATGGCAGCGGTTATCCGTATGGCATCAAGGGCGACGAGATTCATCCATATGCAAAGATTATTACGATTGCCGATATTTTTGATGCATTGGTTACCAACCGTCCGTATAAGAGAGGAATTGCGCCGAAAGAAGCGGTGGAGATGATGATGGGCATGACGGAAACGCTGGATATGAAGGATCTCAAAAGTTTTCTTTCTACCATGATTCTGTATCCGGTAGATTCCCTGGTGCAGCTTAGTAATGGTGAGGTGGCCCGTGTGGTAAAGAAGAATCCGGATTTTCTGTTGCGGCCGATGGTCGTTGGGGTCACCAGCGGTACCGTTTACGATCTGGGCGACATACGTTGTATGAATCTGGTCATTGTGTAACGAATAGATATGATATTAAATGTTTCAAATTTAAATAAAACTTTTGTAGGAAAACCTGTTTTAAAGGAAGTAAGTTTTCACATTGAAGATAAGGAAAAGGCCGCCATTGTCGGAATCAATGGTTCCGGAAAGACGACCTTGATCAAGTGTCTGCTTGGTGAGGAAGAACCGGACGACAGCGAGACCATCATTGCCTTTGCCAAGGGAAAGAAGATGGGCTATCTTGCACAGCAGCATGCGGATATTGAGACCGGTCTGGATGATTTTGATACGCTTTCCGGAGGACAGAAAACCCGGAAGCGCTTGGAAGAAATCCTGCAGGATAAGCCGGATCTTTTGATCCTGGATGAGCCGACGAACCATCTGGATATTGATTCTATACAGTGGCTGGAGAAGGTGTTAAAGCGATATGACGGTGCCGTGCTTTTGGTATCGCATGACCGTTATTTTCTTGATCATGTTGTGACGAAGATCATCGATCTTGACAATGGCAGGGCCCGCATGTATCGCGGAAATTATTCCGAATATGCGGAGAAGAAAAAAATGATCCGCGATGCGGAGCTCAAGGCCTATCTCAACCAGCAGGAGGAGTTGAAGCACCAGCAGGCGGTAATTGATAAATTAAAGCAGTTCAACCGTGAGAAATCCATTAAGCGTGCCGAATCCAGAGAAAAGATGCTTGCGAAAGTAGAACGCCTGGAGAAACCGGAAGAGCTTGATAATGAGATGCGTCTGGCATTAACGCCAAGCATTCAGTCCGGAAATGATGTTTTAAGCGTCAAGGGACTTTCAAAGGCATTTGGCGAAAAGCATCTGTTTACAGATGTTTCTTTTGAAATCAAGCGCGGAGAGCATATGGCTATCATCGGAGCCAATGGAACCGGAAAGACGACCCTTCTTAAGATACTAAACAATCTGGAATCGGCAGATGCGGGAGAGTTCCGGCTTGGAACGAATGTAGAAATCGGATATTATGACCAGGAACATGCGGTTCTCCATATGGAGAAGACCATTTTTGATGAAATTCAAGATGATTATCCGAAGCTTAGTGATACAAAAGTGCGGAATGTTTTGGCGGCGTTCCTTTTTCGGGGAGATGATGTTTATAAACGAATCGGAGATCTTTCCGGTGGAGAGCAGGGACGTGTTTCACTGGCGAAACTGATGCTCAGTAATGCCAATTTCCTTGTATTGGATGAGCCGACGAACCATCTGGATATTCAGGGACGGGAAGTGCTTGAGGATGCAATCAAAAATTACGATGGTACGGTTCTGTACGTTTCACATGACCGTTATTTCATCAATAAAACCGCAACCCGTATTCTGGAACTTTTTGAGAATCGTTTTGACAATTATATCGGAAATTACGATTATTATCTGGAAAAGAAGGATGATGTCCGCAAGATCGGTGGTTCCGGCAGCAGTGCGGTCAGTGCCGTTTCCGAAACGGCGGCTTCGACATCCGGCCCGGTTTTAAAGCAAGAGCAGAAAACCGATTGGGAGCTGCAGAAGGAATATAAGAAAACCATTCAAAAGCTGGAGAGGGATCTTAAAAATACCGAAGCAGAGATTCAGAAGCTGGAAGGCCGAAATGAAGAGCTGGATGATGCGTATCTGAATCCGGAGATTGCAGCGGATGTAGGACGCCTGATGGAGCTTCACAAGGAGCATGAGGCCAATGATGCGCGTCTTGGTGATTTGTATGAGGCATGGGAAACCACCTCGGAAAAGCTGGAAGAAGTGAAAGCCGAAGCGGGCATGTAAAGAGATATTGTAAAAAATCAGGACCTCCATTGCAGAATATTCTGCAGTGGAGGCCCTTTTTATAGGTGTCTGTTCGGCTTTAATCATTTACATTTCGCATTGAGAGCGAGATCTTCTTCCGTTCTTTATCAACCGAAAGAACGCGAACATTCACTACGTCGCCGACCTTGACAACGTCAAGAGGGTGTTTTACGAAGCGATCTGCCAATTGTGATACATGAACAAGTCCATCCTGGTGGACACCGATGTCAACGAAAGCGCCAAAATCGATAACGTTTCGAACGGTTCCCTTCAGAATCATACCTTCTTTCAAATCGTCAAAATCCAGAACATCGCTGCGGAGAACCGGTGCCGGAATGTCTTCACGAGGATCACGACCGGGCTTGGCAAGCTCGTTCAGAATATCTGTCAGCGTATATTCGCCAATGCCCATTTCCTCTGCAAGTGCAGCGGTAGTCAGATGGTGTTCCTTCATTTTTTTGACAACGTCACGGGTACTGCCGTTCCGGATACTATCCTCGGTATATCCCAGCGTTTTCAGTAACGTTTTTGCTGCTTTGTAGCTTTCCGGATGTACGGAAGTAATATCGAGTGCTTCCTTTCCGTCACGGATACGAAGGAAACCGGCACACTGTTCAAATGCCTTCGGGCCAAGCTTAGGTACCTTCAGAAGTTCCTGTCGGCTTTGGAAAGCGCCGTGTTCTTCTCGATAGGTAACTATATTTTTAGCAATCGTTTTGTTGATACCGGCGATATAACTGAGTAGAGACGGTGAGGCCGTATTAACATCAACACCCACATGGTTTACACAGTCCTCAACAACATTTCCCAGCTTTTCACTGAGCTTTGTCTGGTTCATATCATGCTGGTACTGACCGACGCCAATGGATTTTGGATCGATCTTTACAAGCTCGGCCAAAGGATCCTGCAGGCGGCGCGCCATGGATGTGGAACTTCTCTGCCCAACATCAAAATCCGGAAGTTCCTCGGTGGCGAGAGCGGATGCGGAATAAACGGAAGCACCGGCTTCGTTTACGATTACGTATTGTACCGGAAGATGAGAACTCCGGATGAAATCGGCAATGATCTGTTCGGATTCGCGGCTTGCGGTTCCATTTCCCAGCGAAATAATATCTACATGATATTTCCGAATCAGCTGTTCAATCACACGCATGGACTCGGTAACTTTATTCTGCGGTGCAGTCGGATAAATAACAGTGGTATCCAGAACCTTACCGGTAGGATCCACGACGGCAATTTTACACCCGGTACGGAATGCCGGATCCCAGCCTAAAACAGTTTTCCCGATGATCGGTGGCTGCATCAGGAGCTGGGTCAAATTGGAGCCGAAAACTTTTATGGCACCATCCTCGGCTTTTTCCGTAAGTTCGTTTCGGAGTTCTGTTTCAATGGATGGGGCAATAAGACGTTTATAGGCATCCTCGCAGGCTGCAGAAAGATAGCTTGCGGTGAGACTGTTTCGCTCAGCATGGGTGTGGTTTTTGAGATACCGGATATTTTCTTCTGCGGGATCTTCAATTTTTACGCTAAGAATTTTTTCTGCTTCACCACGATTCATTGCGAGAATACGATGTCCCGGGATCTTGCGGATCGGTTCTTGATAGCTGTAATAATTTTCATAGACGGTCTTTTCTTCGGCCTGTTTTTTGGTTTTTGCCTCGGAGGTTAAAAGACCGTCATTGTAGGTCTTACGACGAATCCAGCTCCGGAAATCGGCGTTATCGGAGATTTCTTCCGCAAGAATGTCGAGTGCACCGGCAATGGCAGTTTCTGCGTCCGGCACTTCTTTTTCGGCATTGATATATGTCTTGGCTTCTTCTGGTACCGGGGTGGATGCCTTGACGGAGCGGATGTATTCTGCAAGCGGGAGGAGACCGCGTTCTCGGGCGATCATAGCGCGGGTCCGGCGTTTCGGTTTATATGGGCGATATAGATCTTCCAGTTTTACGGAAGTTTCAGCGGCTTCGATTGCCGCACGGAGTTCGTCGGTCAGGTTTCCCTGTTCTTGGATAGACGTCAGGATGGTTTCCTTACGGCTTTCCAGATTTCGTAAATAGGTTAATCGTTCTGCAAAGGTACGCAGTACCTCATCGTTTAAGGCACCGGTGGCTTCCTTACGATAACGGGCAATGAAGGGAATGGTGTTACCTTCATCGATCAGTTTGATCACGGCTTCGGTCTGCCAGGTTTTGATGTTTAATTCGTTACTAATGACTTCGTTGATATTCATGTGTAATTCCTTATACTGTACCGGTTGAATGGTTTGTATCCTAAAGCATACGCGCCATACGTAATTGCAACGCATTGAGACGTGCAGCCCATGCATTCGTGTGCAGAGTACTGCGGAACACGAATAGGAAGGATTCCATGGAAATATGAAAGAAAAACTTTCGTTTCATGAATCTTCATTATATCATAGATAAAGAAAAACAATATAGTGTCTCTCTTTAGAGAGCACTTTGATATAAAGGAGAATGCATGGGTACGATAGTCGATATGAAAGAAATCCGTTTTAAAGAGGTAGTAGAAGCGATTACAGAGCTTCTGGAAGAACCGGAACAGGAAGAAGGAATGCTTGTCGCCATTGATGGACGTTCCGGAAGCGGAAAAAGCTATTTGGCGGATTATTTACAAAAGATCTTTGCAGCACGCAAGGTGGATACAAAGATCTTTCATATGGATGATTTTTATTTACAGAACGCACAGCGTACGGAAGAACGTATGGCGGAGCCGGGCGGCAATGTAGATTATGAACGTTTTCGTGAGGAAGTGCTCATCCCGATCTTTTACGGGGATACGGTAAAGTATCGTCCGTTTAACTGTCGACTCATGGATTTTGATCCTGAGGAAATGACAGAAATTCGACCGGGACGCCTCAATATAGTTGAAGGCTCCTATAGCCAGCATCCATATTTCGGAGCGCCGTATGCACTCCGGATTTTTATGGATATTGACTCGGAATCACAGCTTGAAAATATCCGAAACCGGATCGGGGATGATGCGAGCCGGTTAGAGAAATTCAAAACGGTTTGGATTCCGAAAGAAGAAGCATACTTCGCGGCTTATAAAATAGAAGAACAGTCGGATCTTGTGGTTTCGTGGAGCTGAGAAAGCCCCGGGTTAAGATTTACAACCAGTCGGCTGATGCGGCGATAAAATCGTGCCCGCTGTCGCTGTCTTCGGCGTTCCTCGTCGATCTCGTGCAACAGATATGCACCGCCGGCAATGACAAGATAGCCGAAAATACGGATCGACTGTATAGAAGAAAATGCGAAAAACATACCTAATAGCATAGTTGCTACGGTGAGAAGTTCAAATGTTCGTAATGTGATCTTCATGGATTCGCCTCCTGACAATATAAATCTGTTCGACAAATGGATTATATTACAGTACATCTGTTTTGTAAACAGTTGTTCTGAAAATAAATGTTCGGTGAATGCACGTTTGTGAAAACCCTTAACGAAAGAATAGCAGAGAGTCTGTGCAAAAAAATGCACAGAGTACGCTTTGGGACTGTTTTATATAAAAATTTTTGTTTTGTTAGAATGTAAAAGGATATGAATTTACCAGATTTTTTATTTCAATATACAATAACCTATGCGGGGTTCTGTCTGTTTTGCGTGTTCATCATGCTGACAATGATCATTCGGATGGATCGCGATATGGGAAGCGAGGAAGAGGTGCGGAAATTCCGGTATGCCGGCATTTCCGGAAGTCTCTGCATGGCAGCGCAGGCAGTCTGGATGCTGGGAAACAGCCGGGTCATTCCGTATCCGCGGATTTTAAATTCCATTGTGAACTGCTGCGACCTGATTTTTACCGGAACAACGGTGTATTACTGGTTTCGACTGATTGAGTGTAAGAGCAGCCGGAAGTTTTTTTCGTCGAATGCGGCAGTCCGTGTTCTCAGTTATGTTCCGATTGTTTTTCTTTCCATTGTGAATGTGCTTAGTATCGGTACGGGATGGATCTTCACCATCAATGACGCCAATGAATATGTGCGCGGCCCGTTTTACGGCATACAGATTTTCTGCAGCTACATTTATTATTTCCTTTCGCTGGTGCTGTCTGTTGCCGGTATGAGACGGGGATCGGTGGCGGAACGGATTCTGTCACGGCAGCTGCTTCTGTTTTCCTTATTTCCGGTTTTTGGCGGCATTATGCAGATTTTATTTGGTGTGTTTCCGTTTACGGTAGCCACGATACTGCTCAGTATATTTTATTTGTTTATCAATATGCAGAATCAGCGGATCAATACCGATGCACTGACCGGTCTTAATAACCGTTTTCGTACGAAGCAGTTTCTGGAGAACAGAATCCGCGAGGCGGATACGAAACCGTTTTATCTTTTTATGATCGATGTTAACCGGTTTAAAGAAATCAATGACAGTTATGGTCATCTTTCCGGGGATCAGGCGCTTATGGTTCTTGCGGATGCACTGCGTATGCTTGGGAGCCGGCATAAAGGATTTACAGGACGATACGGCGGAGACGAGTTTACCGTAATTGTCGATACGGAGCAGATCCGGGATCCGTTTGTCTTTTCACAAGAACTCAATAAAACGATAGAGGAAAGGATGGAGAACCGGCAGCTCGAGTTCAATGTGACAGTGGCTGTGGGATATACCGGCTGCTGCAATCACATCGAAAGTTTTTCGGATGTTGTGGAACGGGCGGATCAAATGCTGTATCAGGAAAAAGAACGGTTGAAGAAAGAAGGATTTCGCTGAGAAAGATTCTGCGGTTGTCTTTCATTTAACGGGGGGCTATGTTACAATGAACCCTATTGGTGAAAGGGGATATGTGATATGAAGAATACAGACCGGGAATTGCTTTTTCTTTCTCCTTATTTAAAAGAAGTTCTTTGGGGCGGCACAAAACTCCAGAAAGAATATGGATATAAAAGTGATAGTGATCACATTGGGGAAGCTTGGGTGGTAAGTGCGAATCCGCATGGACTGAGTACGGTACGGAACGGACGTTTCGCAGGGCAGACACTGGATCAGGTTTACCGGGAGCATCCGGACTGGTTTCGTCCGGATGGCGAGGGCGATTTTTCTCTTCTTGTCAAGCTGATTGATGCGGAACAGCATCTTTCCGTACAGGTGCATCCGGATGATGCCTATGCGTACCGGGTGGAACATGGATGCGGGAAAACCGAATGCTGGTATATTGTGGATTGCGATGAAGATGCAGATATTGTGATCGGTCATCATGCCCAAAGTAAGGAAGAACTTCGGGAACTGGTGGAGAATGGAGAGTGGGACAATCTTCTGCAGATTATACCGATTCATAAGGGCGATTTCTTTTTTATCCCTTCCGGAACGGTTCATGCGATCCGGAGAGGAACACGAATCCTGGAAACACAGCAAAATTGTGACATTACCTACCGGCTCTATGATTATGATCGTCTGCAGAACGGAAAACCGAGAGAACTTCATCTGCAGAAGGCATTGGATGTCATAACCTGCCCACAGGAACTGCCGAAGTCGGAACGCTGCCGGATTTCCGGGACGGATCCGGAATGTGCGGAGGGTGTACGTCTGATTCAGTGTCCGATGTTTACGGTAGAGCACTGGTCGGTAAAAAAGCAGGTGACATTTTCTGCAGAGGAACAGTACCGGATCATTGATGTTCTTGAAGGTGAGGGACAGATACAGGATGTTCCGCTGCATAAAGGAGATCATGTATTGGTACCGTCCGGTTATGGCGAGGTGGAACTGAAGGGAACATTTGAAGTGATCAGTTCATACATTGGGAGGACTTCATGATGCAGAAATGGATTGACCTGCATATTCATCTTGACGGTTCGCTTCCCTATGAGGCGGTTCACAAGATCATGAAGCTGGAAAACATGCCGGAACAGACAGATCGGGATTTGATGCCGCTTCTTTCCGTGCCGGAGAACTGTAAGGATTTGAATGAGTATCTGGCGAAGTTTGATTTTCCGTTGAGTCTGATGCAGACAAGGGAAAGCATTCGCCTGAGTATGTACGAACTTCTTAAGCTGCAGAAGCAGCAAGGACTTCTGTATACAGAAATCCGTTTTGCACCGCAGTCACATCGGAAAAAGGGATTATGCATGGAGGACGCGGTACAGGCTGCCGTAGCCGGAATGGAAGATTTTCTGTCCGAACAGGAAGAAAACGATACGGCGCTGCATGCCGGCATTATACTTTGCGCCATGCGCGGCGCCGGAAATGAAGCAGAAAACCGGGAAACGGCGGATCTTGTTAATAAATATCGTGACAAGGGGGTTGTGGCTCTGGATCTTGCCGGAGCGGAAGCTCTGTTTAAGACAGAAAGCTTTGCCCCGCTGTTTTCCTATGCACGGTCCCTGGACATTCCATTTACGATTCATGCAGGCGAAGCAGACGGACCGGATTCTATTCGGGCCGCCGTACGGTTTGGAGCCGGACGCATTGGCCATGGCGTGCGCTGTATGGAAGAGGAAGCGCTGGTAGAGGAACTGGCAGACAGGAATATTGCGCTGGAATGCTGTCCGACTTCCAATCTTCATACAAAGGTCTTCACAGATATGAGGGAATATCCAATTCGTCGCATGCTGGAGAGAGGGCTGAAAGTGACGGTCAATACGGACAATATGACGGTTTCCGGTACAACAGAACGGGATGAATTCCAAAAGCTGGAGAAGGCGCTTGCCTTGACAGCGGCGGAAGAACAGCAGATGCTTCGTAATTCCGTGGAATCCATTTTCGGAGGAGAAGAGGAGAAAGCGCGTCTTAGGTCTCTTTTTTTCAGAGAAGCGGGAACGTACGGCAAGAAATAAAAAAGAAGGGTGATCCGACTTGTTTCAGTCGAATCACCCTTTTGCTTATAGGGGATGCGGATATCAGTGTGCGATTCGCAGGAAATAGCCGGATTTTTTTAAGGCCGGGCGAAGCGCCAGATAAACAGCGACAGATATGATCAGGGAGAGAACGGCATTGATTGCAGAAGAAGCAAAATTGATCTTAATGCTAAGGTCTGCGGCCGGCTTTCCAAGAATCAGAAGTTTGTACCAGTAGCCGATGATCGGATCGGCAAAAACATTAAACAGAAGTCCGCCTGCAGCGGCAAGAACGGAGTAACGTAAAATGTGTGAACGATCGTCGGACTCTGTAATATGTCCGATGCGATGGGCGATGAGTCCGGTGATGAGTCCGATCATAAGTTTGCAGAAAAGTGTCTTTGGAACCAGTGGAGCGTATACCGGATCCAGAAAGTCACCAATGCTCATGCCTATGGCGCCGGCGATTCCGCCTAACGGTCCGCCGAGTACGAAAGCAGCGAGAACAACGACGGCATTGCCTAAATGAATGGATGTTGTTTCAGCACCAACCGGAATTTTGATCTGCAGGAAAGTGAATACAACATAGGATAAAGCAGCAAACAGTGCAGTCTGAGCAAGCTTAAGTGTTTTTGAGTCATGCATGGTGTGCCTCCTTGAAAAAGAAAAATTAGAATTTCTGGATGAAAGAATCACTTTAAAGCAACTTTCGAATCGATTAGTAGGGATTATAGCGGCTTTATGGTGATATGAAAATTACCAGTTTATAATTTTTTTATATGACCAGATGAAAATGTACATTTTTTTGCAGCCCCGTTATGTATAATAAGGGGTATGAATTATAGTGCTGTAATGTTCGTCTTTTTGCAGTAGGGGGGGAACAGACGGCCAGAAGAAATACGGAGGAGTACGATGAGTCTTCAATTTGTGTTTGGTGCCAGTGGTTCCGGAAAAACCGAATATCTGATCCGACAGATTCTTAGGGAGGCACCGAAAGACTTTAAGAAAAACTGGTTTTTGCTGGTTCCGGAGCAGGATACTCTTGCCATGCAGAAAAAAGTGACCGGGCATCCGGAAAATCAGGGAAAGGGTATGCTGAATATTGATGTCCTCAGTTTCAACCGACTGGCGTATCATGTTTTTGAAGAACTCCGGCTGGAGGATCGGCCGGTACTCGACGATATGGGTAAGGTCATGATCCTCCGGCTTGTGGCGGAAAAGCAGAAAGCAAAACTGCAGTTGTACGGAAACCAGTTGGGAAGACCGGGGTTTCTGGACGATCTTAAGTCCCAGATTTCCGAATTCTATCAGTACCATATAGAACCGCCGATGCTGGATTTGGCAGCAGAAAAAGCGGAATCGGCATATACCAGAGCGAAACTTCATGATCTTGCCCTTCTTTATGAAGCATTCCGGAATTATATGGATACGCATGGTTACATTGTGAAAGAAGAGATTCTGGACCGGTTGTATCGTCATCTTCCAGACTCCCGCTTTCTGCAGGATTCTGTGGTCATGCTGGATGGATTTACCGGTTTTACACCGGTACAGCTGCAGCTGCTTGAGGAAATTCTGGCAGCGGCTGACCGGGTGCTGGTAAGCTGTGATGTCAGTCTGGACGCGTCAGACACGATTTATACAAGGAAAGGACCGGAGGATCTCTTTTACCTTTCCGGGGAAACCGTTAAAAAGCTTACGGAAATCGCACAGCGTATGGATGTTCCGGTTCTTCCGGCGGTCAATATGAACCTGATGGATTCCATAAGCGGAAAAGAACGGGATATTACTGCGCCGTTGCCGCGTTTTGCCAAGGCTCCGGCGCTGGATGTACTGGAGCGCAGACTGTATCGTGTAGAGGCACAGGCGCTGCATGCAGAAGCCGGTTCCCGTGGACCGGAGAGGGAAAAACCGAAAGCAGATGCCAGTCTTGCAATCTGGGAAGCCGGAGATCTCCGGCAGGAAATGGAAGCCATTGCCGGAGAAATCGAGCGGGATGTACACGAACGGGGACTGCGTTATCAGGACATAGGTATGATACTGACGGATCCGGAGAGTTATCGGGATATCATTTATAAAGTGTTTTCCGAAGCGAATATTCCGTATTTCTTTGATGATCCGGGAAGTCTTTTGGATCTTCCGTATGCGGAAATACTGCGGTCGGCGCTGGAGGTTGTGGACCGGAATTTCAATTTTGACAGTGTACTCCGGTATCTTCGTGCTTTTCCGACTGTGACGAGGGAAGAACGGTATTTACTGGACCGGTTTGATAATTTTCTCCGGGCCCGTGGCATTCGCGGAGTAAGCCGGTACGAGGAATGCTGGTTTACGGAGTCGGAGGAAGAGGGCAAACGGACTTCGGAAGAAGACATGTTGCGGCTGATGGAGACGGTTCGTGTGCAGAAAATCGTTCCGCTTCTTGCTATGCGAAATGCAACCGGCGGATCCGGCGTTTCGGTTTTGACAAGGGTCGGGGCATTGCAGAAGCTGCTTGCGGACATTGGCGCAGCACAGGCGGTGCAGGCGCTTTCAGAGCAGATTCGGGAAACAGAACCCAACCGGGCATCGGAGATGGAAAAGGGAATCGCAGCGATCGATGAAGTATTGCAACGTATGGGGGAACTGCTGCAGGATACGGTGGTTTCACGGAGAGAGTTCCGGGATATTCTGGATGTGGCGCTTTCGGAGGCGTCGCTTCGCGTTATTCCGGCGACCATTGATCAGGTTGTCATTGGTGATTTGACCCGTTCCCGTTTTTCGGCGCCACGTCGTTTTTTTGTGGTTGGTGTGACGGCAGACCAGATACCAAAGGCAGAGGCAGACAAAAAAATTCTTACGGATCGGGATCGCGCTTTGTTCCGGAGCCTTTCTATTGAACTTGCACCGGATCGTATGGAAGACGCTCTTGTACAGCGGTTTTATATATATCGTGCATTGTTGAATCCGAGTGAGGCACTGGTACTGAGTTATCCTCTGAAAGGGCGGGATGGCAAAGGCTGCAAGCCATCCGGACTGATCGGCGATATTCAGAAAATGTTTCAGGATCTTAAAATCCGGAAACTCCGGAATGAAACGCCGGTAATTTATACCTTGAAAGAGGCGGCCCGGTTTCTCGCGGCCGGGATGCCGGATCTTCTGCTTTCGGAAGAAGAACGTCTCTCTGCAGAGGACGGTGCGTGGACGGATTCACCGGAAAATGAGTTAACGAAGGCCAGACGGTTCCGCGAGAATGCAAGAAAGCAGCAGCTTACCTATCTGGCGTTGCTGCAGAAATCTTCGGAACCGGAATACCGGGAAATCCCCGAACAGCTTTTTGCTGCAGCGTTTACCAAGTATACGGAAGATGCATTGCGCGAAACGACGGCAAAGGAAGTGTATGGAGAAATGCTGACCGGGTCCATTACACGTCTTGAACAGTATAATCAGTGTGCCTATGCACACTTTCTCCGTTACGGTCTGCATCTTTCTGAACGGGAGAATTATGAAATTCGGGCTTTTGATCTTGGTACGCTGTATCATACGGCAATTGAGCACTGCTTCCGGGAGGCGGCCAGAGAAAAGCGGGAATTGACAACCTATGCTTCGGAAGAACTGGATCGGCTGGCGGTGGCATCGGTCCAAAGCGCCGCAGAGGAATACAACCATGGAGTAATGCAGGATTCTGCCCGTAACCGCTATCTGGTGCATAAGGTATCCGAGATCACCCGTACGACCATGTGGGCGCTTTCGGAGCAGCTGAAGCGGGGAGAATTTCATGTGGCGGAACTGGAACAGGAATTTACTTATGTGCGAAACGGTCTACGGCTGAAAGGACGAATCGACCGTGTGGATCTGAGTGAAGATGAAAGTCACGTGTATGTGAAGGTTCTGGATTATAAGTCCGGGGAAACAAAATTCTCATTGCAAAAGGTATACAACGGGCAGCAGCTTCAGCTGGTAACCTATATGAATCAGGTTCTCAATGATTATCAGAACCGTTTTCCGAAAAAGGAAGTGGTGCCGGCGGCCATGCTGTATTATCACATCAAGGATTCGCTTATTGATTATGCGGAAGGCGCGACACCGGAAGAAGAAGCTCTGCAACATTTGCGGGCCTTAAAGGTAGAGGGGCTGATCAACACCGATATGGAGGTCATACATCGTCTGGATCGCGATGCGGAAAAGGATTCTGATGTGATAAAGATTGCGATCAAGGATGGTGCGGTCAATGAGTCCAGACATACGGTGGCTAACAGTTACCGTATCCGTGCCTTGGGGAAATATGTGGAAGAAAAGATCCGGCATTGCACGAAAGAAATTCAATCCGGCCGGATTACGATCGATCCGGTTCAGGAGGATACGATAACGGCTTGTACGTATTGTCCGTATCATGCGGTATGTCATTTTGACCGCCGCCTGGATGGCTTTGATTATAAAAAACTTGAAAAACGGGATGAACAGGAAATCTGGAATGAGATTGCACCGGTTCAGGAGGAAAAAGAGGTATGAAGACCACGTGGACAGAACCACAGAAACAGGTAATTGAACATCGCGATGGAAATCTTCTTGTGGCCGCTGCGGCAGGCTCCGGAAAAACCGCGGTTCTGGTTGAGCACGTCATCCGGCGGCTTACCGATCCGACGAATCCGGTTTCGTTACAGGACCTGGTCGTTATGACATTTACAAAGGCAGCGGCACAGGAGATGCGGGAACGAATTCGGCAGGCATTGGATGAAGCGCTGATGCTCCATCCGGATGATGCATTTCTGCTTCGTGAGGCTGGAAATATCCAGAATGCCTATATTACAACCATCGATTCTTTTTGCAAACAGCTGATCACGGAAAACTATGCGTCGATTGGACTGGATCCGGGGTTCCGCATGGGAGATGACGGGGAGCTGAATCTGTTAAAAAGTGACCTGATTCAGGATCTTCTGGAGGAGAAATATCAGGAAGGCGTGCCGGAGTTTCTGCGATTTATGGATCGTTTTGCTACGGGAAAGACGGATGACAATATCGGAAAACTGATTTTAGAAATTTATAGGAATGCAGAGGCGAGACCCTGGCCGGAAGAATATCTGGAGAAGCTTTCCGGAGAAACGGAAGCCGGGGAACCGGAATGGAAGCGGTACTATACAAGGTTTCTGAAAAATCAGATCGAAAGCATCTGTCAGCGGTTTCGCTACGGACTCGATATTTGTCAGTCTCCGGATGGCCCGGAGGCATACATCCCGAACTTTGAACGGGAAATCGAGGGCCTTATGAGGCTTATGGAGCTTCCGGAAACGGCGGAGCTTTCGGACTACGCGGAAGCGGCCGGACATATTTCGTTTGACCGGTTAAAGAGCACCAAATCACCGCGTAAGGAAGAAGCCAAAAAGTATCGTGAGGAAGCCAAGGATTTTGTGAAAAAACTGCAGAAACTGTGCCTTACACTGCCGGAGGAACTGGAACAAAAGATGGAGAAGGGGATCCGGGAGAATCTGCAGGTACTGATCGATCTGACGAGAGACTTTATGCAGCGCTTTCGGGAGGAAAAAGAGCAGCGTCATATACTGGACTTTTCGGATCTGGAGCACAAAGCGCTGGAAATGCTGTATTCCGGCAATGGAGAAGAACGCCGCTTTTCTACGTTGGCCGATGATTATGCTCATCGCTTTAAGGAAATTCTGGTGGATGAGTATCAGGACTCCAACTATGTGCAGGAGGAACTGATCAAGGCGTTGTCAGCGGAACGTTTCGGCCGCCCGGACGTGTTTCAGGTTGGTGATGTGAAGCAGTCGATTTATGCCTTTCGTCAGGCATGTCCGGAATTGTTTCTGGAGAAATATGACGATGCGGCATATCCGACCATTGAACTTTCACAGAATTTCCGAAGCCGGTATGAGGTTTTGCATGCGGTCAATGATGTCTTTTTCCGCATTATGCAGAAATCAGTGGGCGGAATCCGGTATACAGAGGAAACCGCATTGCATCCGGGACGTCCGGATGCCGTTAAAATGATGCAGGGAAACACGGAAGAAATGCCGCTGACACCGCATCTTATGTTGGTAGAGGAGGACAAAGAGCGTTCGAAGGAGCTTTTCAACGGGCAGGAACTTTCAAAGGAAGAACTGGAGTCTTATATGATTGCGCAGAAAATCCGTAAACTGCATGAGCAGGGAGTGGCCTATCGGGATATTGTCATTCTGATGCGGTCACCGAATGCCTGGGCAGATACCTGTGTGGATATTCTCGGCAAGGAAGGTGTACCGGCTTATTGTACAAGCAATAAAGGCTATTTCAGCACCACCGAAGTGGAAACGGTTTTGTCGCTGCTGCAGGTCATTGATAATCCTGAACAGGACA
>ONLM01000052.1 GCA_900318695.1 uncultured Eubacteriales bacterium
AAAATTGCCATGGAACTGTTTCTGACACAAGATCCGGCCGAAGCGATGGAAAAAGCAGTGAAGCTGAAGGAATTGAACGATTCCCGCAAGAATATGACGAAGGATGCTTGCGACATGGCGTATGCACAGGTGGAAGAACAGTATATGCGTTATCCGGTTCTTGTTGTTTATCTTCCGGAACTTCATGAAAGTCTGGCAGGGATCGTTGCCGGGAGACTTCGGGAAAAATATTATCGTCCGTCTTTTGTTATTACAAATGCCGAAGACAGTGACGACGGAATCGCCATGGCAAAGGGGTCCGGCCGGTCCATCGATGGATATCCTATGGCCGACAAACTGCAGGAAGTGAGTTCGCTTCTGACGAAATTCGGCGGGCATCCGCTGGCTGCCGGTTTTTCACTCCCACGAGCCAATATTGAGGAATTTCGTTTGCAGCTGAATCAGAAAAACGGATTAACGAAGGAACAGCTGAATGAGAAAATATGGATTGACGTACCGATGCCATGTGACTATGTGAGTGAAAAACTGGTTCATGATTTTGAAAAGCTGGAACCGTTCGGCCAGGGCAATGAAAAGCCGAAATTTGCAGAAAAGGGACTGTTTATAGCGGATCTACGTATTCTCGGAAAGAACCGTAACTGTGTGAAATTCACGCTTCGGAGCCGCAGTGGAAGCTTTATTAATGCAATTCTTTTTGCTGATGGCGACCGGTTCTTAACGGAACGCGGAAATCAGTCGGTGATGGACATCATTTACTATCCGGTAATAAATGAGTACAATGGGAACAGAACTCTGCAGATGGTGATCAGTGATTATCAGCTGCATGAGGCGTAATATGCCGTAGTGTCCATGATAGGATATTCGATCCTACATGGGCGGTTTGTGGTTCTACATGGAGGTTTCTATGATTAAAGAAATTATGGAGTTTATCGCAAAGGCAGATCCGGAGGTCGGAGCCGGAATTTTGAAGGAGTATGAACGGCAGCAGCATAATATTGAATTGATTGCGTCCGAGAATATTCTGAGTGCAGCATCGATGCTGACAATGGGTACGGTTCTGACTAATAAATATGCGGAAGGATATCCGGGAAAACGTTATTATGGCGGCTGTGGTTGTGTAGATGAACTGGAGTCCTTGGCAATTGCGCGGGCCAAGGAACTGTTCCATTGTGATTATGCAAATGTTCAGCCGCACTCCGGTGCACAGGCCAATATGGCAGTTACGATGGCAATCTGTGAGCCGGGTGATAAAATCATGGGAATGTCTCTTGATGCCGGTGGTCATCTGACACACGGTTCACCGGTGAATTTTTCCGGTCGGTTTTATAATATCGTACCGTATGGCGTCAATGAAGAAGGATATATTGATTATGATGAAGTAGAGTCCATCGCAATGCGGGAACATCCAAAGATGATTATCGCAGGCGCGTCCGCATATCCGCGTATCATTGATTTCGAGCGTTTCCGTGAAATTGCCGATCGCTGCGGTGCCGTTCTCTGGGTTGATATGGCACATATTGCAGGTCTTGTCGCCGCAGGTCTTCATCCGTCGCCTATTCCGTATGCTGATGTTGTAACTACAACGACACATAAAACGCTACGTGGCCCTAGAGGCGGACTGATTCTGGCAAATGAAGAAGCCAATAAACGGTTTAATTTTAACAAGAATATATTCCCGGGATGTCAGGGCGGACCGTTGGAGCATGTTATTGCAGCAAAAGCGGTTTGTTTTGGTGAAGCATTGAAACCGGAATTTAAAACCTATCAGGAACAGATCGTTAAGAACTGTAAGACATTAGCGGACAATATGCTGCGCAAGGGATTTAAGCTTGTATCCGGTGGTACAGACAATCATCTGATGCTGGTAGATCTTACCAATCTCCCGGAGGTATCCGGTAAGGATCTGCAGAACCGTTGTGACGATGTGAATATTACATTAAATCGTAATGCGATTCCAAATGATCCGCGTTCTCCGTTTGTGACTTCCGGCGTTCGAATCGGAACCGCGGCGGTTACAACAAGAGGCTTTACAGAAGCAGATATGGAGCCGATTGCCGACAGTATTTGGCTTGCAGCAACCGATTTTGAAAACCAGAAGGATGTGATCCGGGAAACAGTGGCAAAACTTACATCGGCCCATCCGATTTATGAAGCATAAAAGCCTTGGTTATGGCTTTGAATTTCCCATTACGGTAAAAAAAGCGAGAGCAATTTGCTCTCGCTTTTTTGTAATCCGTTAGTTGTTTTTCAAATTATTCTGGGCTACGGTTAACATCAATTTAATACGATTTAACTGATTTACCTCTGATGCACCGGCATCATAATCGACGGCAATGATATTTGCCTCCGGGTTACGGCGTTTCAATTCCTTGATGACGCCCTTACCGACAATATGGTTTGGTAAGCATCCGAATGGCTGTGTACAAATGATATTATTGACACCTTCACCAAGGAGTTCCAGCATTTCGCCGGTCAGGAACCAGCCTTCACCGGTCTGGTTTCCAATGGAGACGTATTCCCTTGCTTCGGAAACAAGCTCACGGATTTTGCCGGGTGCGGTGAAACGTTTTGAATGAGCCAGTTCAACGCGAGCGGTCTTACGCAGGTATTCCAGCAGGTTAATTGCTGCATTGCCTATCATTTTACTCTTCCAGCTTCCACCCAGGTTTTCATATTTGAAAATCTGATCATAGAAACAGTAGAGAAGGAAATCCATGAGATCCGGCATGACCGCTTCCGCTCCTTCTTTTTCCAGAAGATCCACAAGATGATTGTTGGCCAAAGGAGAAAACTTTACAAGAATCTCGCCAACAATGCCGACTTTTGGTTTTTTCCAGTCTTCATGAATCGGAAGTTCGTCAAAGTCATGGATAATTCCGCGAATATTCTTTGCGAATTCTCCCATATGGGTAGACTTCTTTTCCAGGGAAGCCTTGCATATAGCAACCCATTTCCGGTGCAGCTTTTCTGCGGATCCCGGAACCAGCTCGTAAGGACGGGTTGCATACAGCACACGCATAAAGATATCGCCATAGACAAGTCCCTGCATGGACTTCGTGAGCATTGGCAAAGTGACCTGGAAGCCAGGGGTGGATTCCATTCCGTTTGCGTTTAATGAAATAACCGGAATCTGCTGCATACCGGCTTTTTCCAAAGCACGACGAATAAATCCGATATAGTTGGAAGCACGACAGCCGCCACCGGTCTGCGACATGATGATAGCCGTGTGATCCAGGTCATATTCGCCGGAATTCAAGGCATTCATGATCTGTCCAATGACAATGATGGATGGGTAGCAGGCATCATTGTTTACATATTTCAATCCTGTATCGACGGCAGAGCGATTGTCATTTCCCAATACAACCAGATTGTATCCGCTTGCACGGATTGCAGTCTCAATTAATTCGAAATGAATCGGAGAAAGCTGCGGGCAAAGGATGGTATATTGTTCATTCTTCATCTTTTTGGTGAAGAGTGTACGTTTATAACTGGCTGAACGAAGCGTACGAGTATAGTGCTTTTCATCCCGGACACGAATCGCTGCAATTAACGAACGAATTCGAATGCGGGCGGCACCAAGGTTGTTCACTTCATCAATCTTTAAAACTGTGTAGATCTTGTCGGAACCGGTCAGGATATCCCGAACCTGATCGACTGTAACGGCGTCCAGACCGCAACCAAAGGAATTCAGCTGGATAAGATCCAAATCATCCCGCTGCTTTACGTATTCGGCGGCACGATAAAGTCGTGTGTGGTACATCCATTGGTCGGTAACAACAAGAGGACGTTCCACTTCTCCAAGATGAGAAATGGAGTCTTCGGTCAGTACAGCAAAATCATAGGAAGAAATCAGTTCCGGAATTCCATGGTTGATTTCCGGATCAACATGATACGGACGACCGGCCAGTACAATGCCGCGGTGCTTTGTTTCTTTCATCCAATGAAGGGTTTCCTCGCCCTTTTTCTGCATGTCCATACGTGCACGTGCCAACTCTTCCCAGGCTTCATGTGCGGCAGCACGGATTTCGGATTCTGTAAAATTCCACTCTTTGAATTTGTCAAAAATCCGGTCTTTCGTAAGCCTGCCGACAGGACGGATATCATTGGCTTCGGCTGCAGGATGTACAAAACACTTTACAAGTTGATCTGTCAGGATCTTTTCGCTGGTCAGTGCCAGGAACGGTTTCATGAAGATCACAGAATTTTCTGCCAGAGACTCTACGTTGTTTTTAATATTCTCGGCATAGGAAGTGACCATAGGGCAGTTGTAATGGTTGCCTGCATCCGGTGTTTCGTTTCGCTCATACGGAATACATGGATAGAAGATGAACTTCTGTCCGTTCTGAATCAGCCATTCGATGTGCCCATGCACAATTTTGGCCGGATAGCATTCGGATTCCGAAGGGATGGATTCAATTCCGAGTTCGTAAAGTTTTCGTGTGCTGGCCGGTGATAATACGGTACGGAATTTCAGCTCACGGAAAAAGGTTGCCCAAAACGGGAAGTTTTCATACATGTTAAGAACACGTGGAATGCCGACTTCGCCACGGACAGCAAGATCCTGCGGCAGTGGTTCATAGTCGAACATGCGCTTCAGCTTATAGGCAAAAAGATTTGGAACATCTTTCTTGATCCGTGTTTTGCCAAGGCCACGTTCACAACGGTTGCCGGAAATGAAGTTTCGGCCGGCACCGAACTGGTTGATGGTCAGAACGCAGTGGTTGTTACAGCCCTGACAACGCGTCATCTTGGTAGTGTAATGCAGATTCAAGATTTCATCGAGCGGCAGCATACTGCTTTGAATACGTCCATAAGCGGTAAGGGCCACCTCTTTTTCCTCGCCCGGTTTCATATCCTTCAGTTTTTCATTAGCCAGATGGTAACGTTCGCGTGCAATGAGTGCCGCACCAAAGGCACCCATAATGCCTGCAATATCCGGACGTACAACATGTGCTCCCAGCAGGTTTTCAAAGGCACGAAGAACTGCATCATTATAGAATGTGCCGCCCTGTACAACGATGTGCTGTCCCAAATCTTTCGCATCCGTTACTTTGATAACCTTAAAGAGGGCATTTTTGATAACGGAATAGGCAAGACCGGAAGAAATATCCGCAACGGTAGCACCTTCCTTCTGAGCCTGCTTTACATTTGAATTCATAAATACAGTACAGCGGGAACCCAGATCGGTCGGATTCTTTGCAAAAAGTGCAGCATGGGCAAAATCAATTACGGAATAATCCAGAGACTTTGCAAATGTTTCCAGGAAAGAACCACAGCCGGAAGAGCAGGCTTCATTGAGTTGAACCGAATCAACCGTACCGTCTTTGATGCGGATACATTTCATATCCTGTCCGCCGATATCCAGAATACAGTCCACATCCGGTTCAAAGAAGGCGGCTGCATAATAATGCGCAATGGTTTCAACTTCGCCCTCATCGAGCTTGAAGGCGGACTTTAATAATGCTTCGCCGTAGCCGGTAGAGCAGGAGTAAGCAATATGCGCCTTCTTTGGAAGCAGTTTTTTGATTTCTTCCATAGAACGGATGGCTGTTGCAATCGGAGAACCATTATTATTGGAATAGAATTTATAAAGAAGTTCTCCCTTTTCGGAAACCAGGGCCAGCTTGGTGGTGGTGGAACCGGCATCGATTCCAAGGTATACATTCCCCTCATAATCGGACAGAGAGGCTGTGCCAACCTTATCCTGATTGTGGCGAGCCGTAAAGGCATCGTATTCTGCCTGGTTTTCAAAAAGCGGCTTCATACGTTTGATTTCCTGATCCAGCTTGATTCCGTTGCGGAGTTTTGCAATAAGATCGGAAACGGCGATTTCAGTCTGTGTTTCCGGGCAACTTAATGCGGAACCGATTGCGGCAAACAGATGGCTGTTTTCCGGAGCGATGATTTCGTCATCATGAAGATTTAATGTACGAATAAAGGCGTTTTTGAGTTCCGGCATGAAATGAAGCGGTCCGCCGAGAAAAGCTACATGTCCGCGGATCGGTTTGCCTTGTGCCAGCCCGGAGATGGTCTGATTAACAACGGCCTGAAAAATAGAAGCGGCGAGATCTTCGCGTGCTGCGCCTTCATTGATCAAAGGCTGGATGTCTGTCTTGGCAAATACACCACAGCGAGCGGCAATGGGATAGATCATCTGATACTTTTCGGCCAGCCGGTTGAGACCGCTGGCATCGGTATGGAGCAGAGATGCCATCTGATCGATAAATGATCCTGTACCACCGGCACAGATTCCATTCATACGCTGATCAATACCGCCCTTGAAATAAATAATTTTCGCATCTTCACCGCCAAGCTCTATCGCAACGTCCGTATCCGGCCGATAGTCTTTAAGAGCAGTAGCGACGGCAACAACTTCCTGACAAAAAAAGGCATTCATATGCGTACTGATGGTGAGACCGCCGGATCCGGTAACGACCGGGGCAATGTTCACTTCACCTAAAGCATTTTTTGCATCACTCAGGATGTCGGCCAATGTTCCTTGAATATCGGCATGATGTCGACGGTAGTCTGAAAACAAAAGATGCTTCTCAGCGTCTAGAATCGCAATTTTTACCGTAGTAGAACCGATATCAATTCCTAATCTGTATTGCTGCATAAATAACCTCAAACTCTCTATATAAAAAACATTGTTTAAAGACTTGCCTCAAACAAAAACGAGCATATAATCGGTTCATATATAAGAAAACGATTATATGCCAAGTAATAATATTATCATTTTCAAATATTGGCTTCAAGGAGCGGAATCATAAAACTTTTCTAAACAAAATATATTTATAATAGGAATATATAGAATTCTTTTAAGCTATGGATTTATCCTTGAAAAATCATAGAACAGCCTTTATACTCTTGCTAAGTTTTTATATAAATACAATATAAGTATAAAGGGGACTTTGCGTTTTTACGAAGAATCCATGTAGCATACTGCATTTGTGTTATAATTTCAGTAACACATGTTACATATAGATAGGAGGCGATAGATTTGACACTGTATGAAAAACTGGAAAGAAAGTTTGGCCGATATGCCATTCCGAATCTCATGAAATATATTTGTGTCATGTATATAGTCGGGTATCTGATTCAAATGTTTAATCCGACTTTGTACTATTATTATCTCGATTTGGATCCGGAAGCGATATTGCATGGGCATATCTGGAGAATCATTACATTCCTGTTTTATCCTCCATCCGGCAATCTGATCTGGTTTTTGCTGGGGGTATATATATACTATAGTCTGGGCACGACGCTGGAACGTGTATGGGGCACCTTTAAGTATAATTTCTTTTATGCCACAGGTGCGTTGATGCTGATTCTTGCTGCGATTCTTTTTTATCTCGTGACGGGATATTCCCTGCAGCTGTATCCGACCTACATGACGTTCAGCATTTTTTTGGCCTATGCCCTGACGTTCCCAAATGCAACATTTCTGCTGTATTTCTTCATTCCGGTGAAGGCACAATGGCTTGCAATCGGTGAAGTTATACTTTATATCTATTATTTCATCACGATTCCGGATCTGGGATCCAAAATCGCGATTCTGTTGTCTCTTCTCAATGTCGGATTGTTTTTCTATATGACAACACGGAGAAGACGAACAAAGAAGGTCTTTGATATTAATGACTTTCGTTGACGCAGGCCGTTCATGGAACAAAGATGTCATGTGCGGCATTACCTATATATGTCTATTTTGTAAAGGAGAATTATGAGAAAAACTAAGATTGTATGTACTCTTGGACCGAATGAAAATGATTATGGAACTTTAGTAAAGCTTGCAGAGAAAATGGATGTTGCCCGTTTTAATTTCTCTCACGGAGATCATGACGAGCATTTGGGCAGACTGGAGCTTTTAAAGAAAGCCCGTAAGGAGACCGGTCGTGAGATCGCGGCGCTTCTTGATACCAAGGGACCAGAGATTCGTACCGGTGAGCTGGAGGATCACAAGAAGGTTACCCTGGAGACCGGCGCAGATTTCATTCTTACAACAGAAGAAATTGTCGGCAACAAGGATAAGGTTTATATCAACTATTCCGGTTTGAATGCAGATGTAGAAGCCGGCAATACAATCCTTATTGATGACGGCCTCATCGGCCTGGAAGTCAAGGCGGTAAACGGCAAGGAAATTCTCTGTACCGTTGTCAACGGAGGCGAGCTCGGTGAGAAGAAGGGCGTAAATGTACCAAACGTACCGATTCATCTTCCGGGACTTACCGATAAGGATATTGATGATATCAAGTTCGGTATTGAAGCCGGATTCGATTTCATTGCTGCATCCTTTATCCGTAATGCCGAGACCATTGAGCAGATTCGTGCAATTCTTGCCGAGAATGATTCGAACATCAAGATTATTTCCAAGATTGAGTCTCAGGAAGGTCTGGATAACTTTGATGAGATCCTTGCGGCTTCGGATGGTATCATGGTCGCACGTGGTGATCTGGGTGTTGAAATCGAGGCTAAGCGTCTGCCACAGCTCCAGAAGGAAATGATTGAAAAGGCAAACTATGCCGGAAAGATCGTAATCACCGCAACCCAGATGCTGGATTCCATGATTCGTAATCCACGTCCTACCAGAGCGGAAGTAACGGACGTTGCAAACGCTGTATACAACGGTACCGATGCGGTTATGCTTTCCGGTGAGACCGCAAACGGTAAGTATCCGGTAGAGGCTCTCGACATGATGGCTTCGGTTGTAGAGTACACAGAGCAGTTTATCAACTATAAGCAGTTCAAGAGTCGTAAGGTAGAACAGTCTCTTTATGACAGCATTGGCAATGCCGTATGTGCAGCTTCCGTAACAACAGCCCATGAGCTTTCTGCAAAGGCACTGATTGTTCCAACCATGTCCGGTACGTCTGCACTTATGGTTTCCAAGTACAGACCTAAGACCGATATTATGGCTCTGTCACCGAGCCAGAGCACAGTTCGTCAGATGATGCTTTACTGGGGCGTACATCCGATCTGGGCGAGAAGAGCCGATACAACAGATGAGCTTTTCGAATCCAGCATGGATGAATTAAAGAACCGCAAGCTCGTTTCAGAGGGCGATATCTGCATTATTACAGCAGGTGTTCTGACTCGAATGAATCGCGCTCAGCCAATCACCAGCACCAATATTATGAGAGTCGTACAGATTCGATAATTTGTTTACCCTTTTACCTGCGCACCTGGCGAAGGGTTCCTTCGCCTTTTTAAGGAGGACATCTTGATGAAAACACCGTACGTAACCTTGGAAGAAGTGAAGAAGATTGCAGAAACCTACCCGACTCCCTTTTATCTCTATGATGAGAAGGGGATTCGAGAGAATGCACGAAGAGTTTATGATGCATTCCGCTGGAATAAAGGGTTCAAAGAATATTTTGCAGTAAAGGCAACGCCGAATCCTACGATTTTGAAGATATTGAAAGAGGAAGGATGCGGCACGGACTGTTCTTCCATTACTGAACTGGAGATGTCTGAGGCCTGCGGTTTCAGCGGGCACGACATTATGTTTTCATCCAATGATACTCCGGATGCAGAATATGTGTTTGCCAACAAATTAGGTGGCATTATTAATCTGGATGATTTTTCGAATATTGCGGAGCTTGAACAGATTTTAGAAAAATTTCCGGAGACGATGAGTCTTCGGTATAATCCGGGCGGATATTTTAAAATTGCCAATACCATTATGGATAATCCGCAGGATGCCAAATATGGCATGACCACCGCACAGCTTATCGAGGGTTATCGGATTCTCAAAGAAAAAGGTGTAAAGCGTTTTGGCATGCATGCTTTCCTTGCATCCAATACCGTAACCAATGAATATTATCCGACGCTTGCAAAAGATCTTTTTGCGCTTGCCGTGAAGATTAAGGAAGAAACGGGCGTAAGCCTCGATTTCATTAACCTGTCCGGTGGCGTCGGTATTCCTTATAAGCCGGATCAGAAGGCAAACGATATTTATGAAATTGCGGAAGGTGTACATCGCGTATACGATGAGATTCTGGTACCGGCAGGACTCGGCGAAGTGAAGATCTTTGCCGAAATGGGCCGGTTTATGCTGGGACCGTATGGAGCATTGGTTACGAAGGTGATTCATTTTAAAGACACCTATAAGCAGTATGCCGGTGTGGATGCCTGTGCCGTAAACCTGATGCGTCCGGCCATGTACGGCGCATATCATCATATTACGGTGCTGGGCAAGGAAAATGCACCGCAGGATCATGTTTATGATGTGACCGGTTCTCTTTGCGAAAATAATGATAAGTTTGCAATTGACCGGGAGCTTCCGGTTCTCGAAAAAGGAGATTATCTGTTTATTCACGATGCCGGAGCGCATGGGTTTTCGATGGGCTACAATTACAATGGCAAGCTCTGGTGTGCAGAACTTCTGCTTCGGGAAGACGGATCGGTCAAGCTGATTCGGCGGGCACAGACCGACCGGGATTATTTTGCAACGCTTGATATCGACGATACGATGAAGAAGTATCTGTAGGCTTCGGACCTTGATAAAAAATTAAAAACGGACGTCTTCCTTTTGATAATTGAAGGGAAGACGTCTTTTTCTTGCGATTAGAGTTTAATATTGATATAATGAAAAACCGTAAATAAACGCAAATGAGCGAATTAGAGAGGTAATGGCAATGGCATTAAAGAAGAAGCCGGTTACCGGTATGAAAGACATCCTGCCAGGAGAAATGGAACTCCGTCAATATGTCCTTTCCGAGATCAGAAAGACCTACCGGGAATTCGGATTTACAGAAATTGAAACACCGGTAGTAGAGCATATCGAAAATCTGCTTTCCAAGCAGGGCGGTGACAATGAAAAGCTGATCTTTAAAGTAATGAAGAGAGGCGATAAGCTGGACAGCGCATTTCAATCCGGTGATCTGGATGCACTGGCGGATTCCGGCCTTCGTTATGACCTTACCCTTCCGCTGAGCCGTTTCTATTCAGAAAATCAGGCACAGCTGCCGAACCCGTTTAAGGCATTGCAAATCGGACCGGTTTTCCGTGCAGATCGTCCGCAGAAGGGCCGTTTCCGTGAATTTGTACAGTGTGATATTGATATTTTTGGTGATGGCTCCAATGTTTCCGAAATCGAGCTGATTCTTGCCATTTCTACATTATTGAATCGTATCGGTTTCGGCGAAAAGTACCATTTCCGCATCGTGATCAATGATCGAGAAATTCTTCGCGGTATGCAGGCATATGCCGGCTTCCCGGAGGCGGATTTTGAAAAGGTTTGTATCAGTCTTGATAAGGCCGACAAGATCGGAAACGAAGGCGTTAAGGAAGAACTGTTAAGCCTTGGTTATGATGAAGCGGTTATTGACCGTTATCAGAACCTTTTAAACACCATTGGTACTACTGCCGCAGACATCCGCAGGCTCGGAGAGACTTTAAAAGATGTACTTCCGGAAAAAGTTACAGAAAACCTGGCATCTATTGTGGATGCGGTTGCCGGTGTTAAGAGTGTATCTGTGAACATCGATTTCGACCCGACTTTGGTCCGCGGAATGGGCTATTATACAGGACCGATTTTTGAGATTCGTGCGGATGGTTTTTCCGGTTCCATTGGTGGCGGCGGACGATACGACAAGATGGTCGGACGTTTCACCGGACAGGATACTCCGGCAGTCGGCTTCTCCATTGGCTTTGAACGTATTATCACGATCATGATGGACGCGGAGGAAAAGGCACCGGGCAGCAACGGAAAGATCGCATTCCTTCTGGATAAAAATCTGGATCGGGAAAAGACTGCTGTCGCGCTGAATGAAGCGATGGAACTCCGTCAGAAGGGAAATGTAGTTCTTGTTTCCCGCATGAATAAGAACAAGAAATTCCAGAAAGAACAGCTTTCTGCAGACGGATACACAGAATTTAAGGAATTCTATCAGGACTAAAATCCTTTACGAAGAAAATAGATAAAGAAGGTATAAATATGGCAGAATCAATGCAGGGTCTGCACAGAACGTGCAGATGTACAGAACTTAATGAGTCTTATATCGGAAAAGAAGTTACCATGATGGGCTGGGTTCAGAAATCCAGAAATAAGGGCGGTCTCATCTTTACAGATCTTCGTGACCGTTCCGGTATTTTGCAGATCGTTTTTGAGGAAGCAGAATGCGGTACAGAAGTTTTTGAAAAGGCTGCAAAGCTTCGTTCTGAGTTTGTTATTGCCATTACCGGTGTGGTACGTTCCAGAGGTAAGGATACCAATGCGGAACTGGCAACAGGATCCATCGAGATTTCCGCACGTGCGCTTCGTATTCTTGCAGAGTCAGAAGTACCGCCATTCCCGATTGAAGATGGCATCAATACCAATGAGAACATTCGACTTAAGTATCGTTATCTTGATTTAAGAAGACCGGAACTGGCAAAGCGTATCATGACACGTGCAAAGATTGCATTTCTGATTCGCCAGTTCATGAGTGATAACGGCTTCCTTGAGATCGAAACACCTACACTCATTAAGTCTACACCGGAAGGTGCCAGAGATTTCCTTGTGCCATCCCGTATGCATCATGGTTCTTTCTACGCGCTTCCACAGTCTCCACAGCTTCTGAAGCAGCTTCTGATGGTATCCGGTTTTGATCGTTATTTCCAGCTTGCGCGTTGCTATCGTGATGAAGATCTCCGTGCAGATCGTCAGCCTGAGTTTACGCAGGTAGATATGGAGCTTTCTTTTGTTGATGTGGATGATGTTATTGAAGTCAATGAGAGACTGCTTAAGCACATCTTTAAAGAAGTTTGCAATGTGGATGTAGAGCTTCCGATCCGTCGGATGACATGGATTGATGCCATGAACAATTACGGTTCCGATAAGCCGGATATGCGTTTTGAAATGCTTCTTCACGATGTAACAGAGGTTGTGAAGGACTGTGGCTTTGGTGTATTCTCCGGATGTGCCAAGGATGGAGGCATGATCAAGGGCCTCAATGTCAAGGGTCAGGCCGGCATGCCGCGTAAGCATATTGATAAGTATACAGAGCTTGTTAAGGGATATGGTGCAAAGGGTCTTGCATATCTTGCCATCCTTGAGGACGGTAGCTATAAATCAAGTTTCACCAAGTTTATGACGGAAGACGAGATCAAGGCACTTGTTTCGGAGATGGATGGTCAGCCAGGTGATCTTCTGATGTTCGTTTCTGACACCAAGAAGACCACGGTATGGAATTCTCTGGGAGCGCTTCGTCTTCAGCTTGGTGCCGATCTTGATCTCATCGATCGAAAGGCATGGAAGTTCCTTTGGGTTACCGAGTTCCCAATGTTCGAGTGGTCTGATGAGCTTGGTCGGTTCCAGGCAATGCATCATCCGTTCACTATGCCGATGGATGAAGATCTCCCACTGGTTGATACAGATCAGGGCGCAGTACGTGCAAAGGCTTATGATATCGTTCTTAACGGTACCGAGCTTGGCGGTGGATCCGTTCGTATCCATCAGGCAGATGTACAGGAAAAGATGCTTGAGAAGCTTGGATTTACCGCTGAAAAGGCGAATGAGCAGTTTGGCTTCCTGATGCAGGCATTCAAGTATGGAGTACCGCCTCATGCCGGTCTTGCGTATGGTCTCGACCGTCTTGCCATGTGGATGGTAGGTTCTGACACCATTCGTGATGTCATTGCTTTCCCGAAGGTAAAGGATGGTTCGGACCCTATGATGGAAGCGCCGGCTCCTGTATTTGATGAGCAGCAGCTTTCGGATCTTGGTATCGCCGTTGTTCCGGATGAGGAAAACACAGAAGAATAATCCAATTACACCAAGTTTTTATACCGAGACTTGCAAAGCGTGCAGGTCTCGGTTTATTCTATATAAAGAATAACGTTAAAGTTGAGGTAATCGATGACCAAACAAGAATTTCTTCACAACCTAACGGTTGCTTTAAATCTCAATGTATCTGACGCAGTAATTCATGAACAGCTGGCGTATTATGATAAATATATAAGTGATGAAATCGCAAAAGGACGTTCCGAAACCGAGGTGATTGAAAGTCTGGGATCACCGCGCCTTTTGGCAAAAACCATTATTGAAACTGCAGAAGCGGCCGGTGATCCGGTTGCAAATCTGGACGAAGAGGTTCGTGGAACTATTGATACGGAACCATACAGCAGTGCGTTTGATGATTATCACAATCGGATGCAGGATGATGGATACTATCAGGATGGAGACGGCAACGGCGACACATTCCAGCAGCACAATACTTCGGAGCAGAGTTATAGTGAAGTACATAGGAATTACGGAGATACCCAAAGCCGGAATCATGAGAAGGAAACCGGTTCGTCTTCATTCCATGATTTTATAAATCGTCCATATGGGCATGTTTTTGATACAAGCGGATGGGGCTGCCTCGTAATGCTGATCATCGGCATATTGTTGTTAGGATTGATCGGTAGAATTCTCGGTGGAATCTTTATGCTATTATCACCGGTTCTGTTACCGGCGCTGGTGATTGTTGTAGTCCTGTGGTTTTTAAAAGGAATATTTAAATGAGAACTTATGAATTTGTGGCTCCTTGCCATTTTGGCTTGGAATCAGTAACAAAAAAGGAAGTGCAAAGCTTAGGCTATGAAATTACGGAAGTAACGGATGGCCGTGTGTGCTTTCGTGGCGATGCTACTGCCATTGCCCGCGCCAATGTGTTTTTACGTACGGCAGAACGCGTACTTTTGAGAGTCGGCGTTGTTCATGCGGAAACTTGGGACGAGCTCTTTGAGCAGACAAAGTCCCTTCCGTGGGAACTCTATATCCCAAAGGATGCCAGCTTCTGGGTCACAAAGGCAAGTGCAATCAAATCCAAGCTCTTTTCTACGAGAGATATTCAGTCCATCATGAAGAAGGCTATGGTAAAACGACTGGGAGAATATTACGGTATCGATTGGTTTGAAGAGCATGGTGCCAAATATCCGGTTCGCGTGTTTGCTTATAAAGATGAATTTACAGTTTGTCTTGATACCAGTGGAGAATCTCTTCATAAGCGGGGATATCGTTTAAAGCAGGGCCTTGCACCGATTACAGAAACGCTGGCTGCGGCACTCATTATGCTTAGCGGCTGGAGAGATGATCATCCTTTTGTGGATCCGATGTGTGGTTCCGGTACCTTCCCGATTGAAGCCGCAATGATTGCCGCCAATATCGCTCCGGGAATGGATCGTGCCTTTGCCGCTGAGGCTTGGACCAATATCATTGATAAAAAACTTTGGTATGATGCATTGAATGAGGCAAATGAAAAAATTGACCAGAATCTGCTGGAAACCGGTATTAATAAATACGGCAAAAAGGTGGATATTCAGGGTTATGATGTGGATCCGGCAGTCATTCCTGTGGCAAGAGAAAACGCTGAACGTGCCGGAGTAGATAAAATCGTGCATATTCAAGTACGGGATGTGGCAGATTTCTCTCATAAGGGAAAGTACGGTTATATCATGTGCAATCCTCCGTATGGGGAACGTATTGAAGACAAGCGAAATCTTCCAATGCTCTATACCGAGCTAAAGGAGGCCTATATGGGACTTGACAGCTGGAGTATGCATCTCATTACTGCATGGGAGAATTGTCAAAAATATCTGGGAAAAGCGGATAAAAACCGAAAGATCTATAATGGTATGATGAAGACCTACTTCTATTCCTATACGAAACGTATGACAAACCAGAATAAGCCGCATGATTTTGGAAGAAAAGCTTGAAATTGCGTGGGTTTTGAGACTATAAAGTGAACTAAAAGTACTTCAAAGGTATCCTATCAGGTATCTTAGAAGTACTTTTATTTTGGCCGGATTTAAGAAAAAAATTGTACCGTCAAGAGCAATTCATGATGAAACTCTAAACTCTCTAGGTGACATTCCGTAAGTCATTTTAAACAGTCGATGGAA
>ONLM01000168.1 GCA_900318695.1 uncultured Eubacteriales bacterium
AATAAAAGGAGAGAAAATGAAGCAATATATCGTTACGGGCATGACCTGTGCGGCCTGCCAGAGTCGTGTTGAAAAGGCGGTTTCCCGGCTCCCCGGAGTGAAATCGGTGAGTGTGTCTCTGCTTACGAACTCGATGGGAGTTGAGGGTTCAGCCAATGACAATGACATCATTCAAGCAGTCGAGGCAGCAGGCTATGGTGCATCTGTGAAAGGCGGAAGCAAGGAAGAAAAGAAAGGTTCTGCATCTGAAAAACTGGCAGCAGAGGAAGAGGCGTTACGGGATCATGAAACGCCAAAGCTTGTCCGGCGTCTGGTATGGTCGCTGGGATTCCTTCTGCTTCTTATGTACATCACGATGGGACATAATATGCTGCACCTTCCGATTCCGTCGTTTCTGCATCAAAATTTTGCCGGTCTCGCGCTTACCCAGATGATTCTGGCAATCATAGTTATGTACATCAATAAGGCGTTCTTTGTGTCCGGTTTCCGGACGTTGTTCCACGGCAGTCCGAATATGGATGCACTTGTGGCATTGGGCGCCTCGGTATCCTTCGGCTGGTCTCTGTTCGTGTTTTATGAATTGACAACGATGATCACCCGGGGAGCCGGAAGCAGTGAACTTATGGAACTGTATCATACGCAGCTCTATTTTGAATCGGCGGCTATGATCCCGGCCCTGATCACCGTCGGAAAGACGCTGGAGTCCTTATCGAAAGGGCGCACGACCGATGCCCTTAAGAATCTTATGAAAATGGCTCCGAAGACCGCGACGGTGGAACGGGAAGGAAAGGAAGAGACCGTAGACATCGATGCGGTTCAGGTCGATGATATTTTCGTTGTACGGCCCGGTGAATCCATTCCCATCGATGGCGTAATTCTGGAAGGAAGTACTGCCGTTGATGAGTCGGCATTGACCGGCGAATCCATTCCGGTGGACAAGACAGTGGGGGATGCAATCCATGCAGCCACCATGAACCGGTCCGGATTCATCCGTGCGCGGGCAACTCGTGTCGGAGAGGACACGACCTTTTCACAGATTATACGCATGGTCAGTGATGCCGCCGCTACCAAGGCGCCGATTGCACGCATTGCCGACCGGGTGTCCGGCGTATTTGTACCGACCGTCATTGGCATAGCCATTCTGGTATTTCTTTTCTGGATGGTACAGGGAGCCGGTATGGCATCGGCCCTGAAATATGCGATCAGTGTGCTGGTCATCAGCTGCCCGTGTGCCTTGGGACTTGCTACGCCGGTTGCAATCATGGTCGGAAACGGCATGGGGGCAAAGAACGGAATTCTGTTTAAAACAAGTGAAGCACTTGAAAACGCCGGAAAGCTGCAGATCATTGCACTGGACAAGACCGGTACGATTACCGCCGGAAAGCCGAAGGTCACAGATGTGATCCCCGCCCAGGGAGTCCGGAGGGAGGATCTGCTGAATACCGCGTATTTTCTGGAGATCCGGAGTGAACATCCGCTTGCAAGGGCGATTGTAGAAGGTGTGCAGAATGCACCGTGTCCGGTGGAACCGATTCGGAACTGGCGCGCTTTGGCAGGTGCCGGTATCGCTGCCGAACAAAAGGATGAAGCTTTGTATGCCGGATCCGGCAAATTTATCCGTACGGTTGTGACAGTGGATGCGGAAATGGAACAGAAGGAAATCGAACTTTCCAATGCCGGCAAGACACCGCTCTTCTTTGCCCGCGGGGAGAAGCTTTTGGGAATTATTGCCGTGGCGGACGTGATGAAGGAAGATTCCGCCGCTGCCATAAAAGCACTCAGAAATATGGGCATTGAAGTCGTTATGCTGACCGGAGACAATGCACGTACTGCGCAGGCGATCGGTGCGGAAGCCGGTGTGGATCATGTGATTGCCGGAGTGCTTCCGGACGGAAAAGAAGCTGTGATCCGTGATCTTCAGAAACGTGGTAAAACGGCAATGGTAGGGGATGGCATAAACGATGCACCGGCCCTGACCCGTGCGGATATCGGGATTGCCATCGGCGCCGGAGCGGATGTTGCCGTGGATTCGGCAGACGTGGTTCTGATGAATTCGAAATTAACCGATGTGGCGGCGGCAGTACGTTTGAGCCGTGCTACTCTGTGGAATATATATGAAAATCTGTTTTGGGCATTTGCCTATAACATTATTCTGATTCCAATGGCGGCCGGCTTTTATCCGGGCATTAGGATGAACCCGATGTGGGGTGCCGCAGCCATGTCGCTTTCCAGCTTCACGGTTTGCATGAACGCCCTGCGCCTGAACCTTTTTAAAATGCATGATGCAGCTCATGACCGCAGATTGCGCCATCCGGCCCGGGCCGGAGAAAGTACTGTTTCCGGGAAGGAAAGGAACGGTGCGGCTGCGGATAATGAAAATAAATCCATGAATACAGCGGTCAAGGAACCGCAAAAGGAGAACAAGATGACAAAAACATTGAAGATCGAAGGAATGATGTGCGGACACTGCGAGGCACATGTAAAAAAGGCTCTGGAAAGCCTGGAAGGGGTAGAACAGGCCACGGCTTCTCATGAGGCAAAAAATGCTGTCGTTACCTTGAGCAAAGAGGTGGATACAGACGTATTAAAGAAGGCGGTAGAGGAGGCCGGATACGAATTCAAGGGCATTGAGTAAAAAATAACAATTCAGCAAAGTCAAGAGGGAAAATTAAGCGATTTTCTACGAAAATTGTCATTTTTTCCCTCTTATTGCATTGATAAAAAAATACTTTCATGCTAATATCGTATTACATTCTATACATTAAGAATGCGCGCCCTTTTGCCAGGGCATTTCGATTCAGGATGCACCTGTATCGAGTTTTTTAATCTGAAGTGATGCTGCTTCACTTCATATTTTAAGGGGGATAAAAATAATATGGCAGAAAACAAACACGCTAGAACTGGGCTTTGGCTCGGTGGCCAGCCATGGTGGCAGGCTCTGATTTGTATCGTACTGGTACTTCTTCCTATGTATGTAACCAAGGCTGGTAAAGACGGCCCTACTATGGTTGCTGCAACAACAATGGCATCTGCTCTTGCAATTTGCTTTGGCCTTGCAGTTGTTTTCAATGAGATTGGTGAGAGACTTCCAATCTGGAACACATACATCGGTGGTGGTCTTCTTCTCACATTCTTTGGTGTTGCTATTCTTAAGCAGTTCCACCTTGTTCCTGAGCAGGGACTTGACCTGATCAACAGCTTTATTTCAGATGATGCAAACTTCCTCGAGATGTTCATCATTATGCTGATTGTAGGTTCTGTTCTTTCTCTTGAGAGAGACATCCTTCTCCGTTCATTTGCAGGTTATATCCCGGCTATCCTTGGCGGTCTCCTTGTAGCTGCTATTTTCGGCGGTATCGTTGGTGCAATCTTCGGAATTCCTTTCTCAGACACTCTTATTAAGTACACACTCCCAATCATGGGTGGTGGTAACGGTGCAGGTGCTGTACCTCTTTCTCAGATTTATGAGCAGGTAACCGGTGATTCTGCTGCAAACTACTATTCATTTGCAATCATCGTTCTTACAATTGCTAACATTTTCTGTATCATCGCTTCTGCAGGTCTTAACGCTCTTGGTGAGAAGGTTCCTGCTCTTACAGGTGATAAGAAGTCTCTGATCCGTGGTTCTGAGAACCTTGTTCGTGATGACGAGAAGGTTGCTACAGATAACACAGACCTTGCAGGTGCTCTTCTTCTTGCATTTGCTTGTTACTCAGTAGGTGAGCTTATGGCCGGTGTAGTACTTCCTAAGATTGCAGGTGCTCCTATCCATAAGTATGCATATATGATCATCTTCGTAGTAGTTCTTGCTGCTACAGGCCTTGTTCCTGCACGTGTTAGAGCAGGTGCTAAGAGACTTCAGAGCTTCTTCTCTGGTCAGCTTGGTATCATCATCATGGTAGGTATGGGTGCAGACTTCAACCTTGGCGAGCTTTTCAACGCTATCGCTCCTAAGAACATCATCATGGCACTTGTAATTGTTATCGGTGCTGTTATCGGTTCTGGTGCTGTAGGTTACCTCGTAGGTTTCTACCCAATCGATACTGCTATTACTGCTGGTCTTTGCATGGCTAACAGAGGTGGTAACGGTGACCTTGCTTGTCTTGGTGCTGCAGATCGTATGGATCTCATTGCTTACTCACAGCTTTCATCTCGTCTTGGCGGCGGTATCGTTCTGATCATTGCTTCCTTCGTATTCTCTTTCATGCTGTAATCGCAGAAACGAATACAACGTTTTGAACTGATAAATTAAATTTGATATGTAGCCATCAAGCAGCGATGGCTATAAGAATACAAAAGCCGTCCGGGAAACCGGACGGCTTTTTTTTCTGATTAATTCCTGAAAAGAGATAGCCTGTGGCTATAGCAAGACATAATAAATGTTAATTAGACATAGCTATGCAATGGTGATAGTCTAATTCTGAGTTTAACCATTTATCCGGTATGGATAAATGATTAAGAAGAAGTCATTGTAAAAATGACAGTTACTGTCTAGAGCAGGGAAAGAAGGAAATATGAGTAAGTTAAAAATCGGTGTTATCGGATTAGGACATGTCGGTGCACATGTTCTGTATACCCTTGCAGTACAGGGACTCGGTAATGATTTCATTCTGGTCGATCTAGAGAACAACCTTACAAAAGCAAAATCAGAGCGTCAGGATGTACTTGACTGTACAGAATTTTTACCGCATCCGGTTAAAATCGAAGTTGGTACAATAGAAGATCTTTCAGACAGAGACATCATCGTGAATGCAGTCGGAAATATTATGATGCTGAAGGAAACACATACGAGACTTACTGAAATGGAGTTTAATATTCGTGCCGTTCATAGTTACGCAGAAAGACTGAAAAAGAGCGGGTTCCATGGAATATTGATTAACATTTCCAATCCTTGTGACGTGATTACCAAATGGCTGAATGACCTTCTGGAGCTTCCGAAGGGACATGTATTCGGAACCGGAACCGGTCTGGATACAGCGAGACTGAAGCTTAGACTGCAGCAGCAGACCGGCGTAGATGCAAAGAGTATATCGGCCTATATGATTGGTGAACACGGTAATGAGCAGATTGCTTCCTGGAGTACGGTAAATTTCAACGGTGTTCCGCTGGCAGAAATGGCTGTGCGGGATGAAAAGTTCCGTTTTGATCATGATGAAATGGAGAAGAGTGCGAGAGAAGGCGGCTGGACAACCTACAGCGGTAAGTATTGTACCGAGTATGCGATTGCCATGACTGCCGCAAGACTGGTAGATGCCGTAAGCAATGATAAGCGAAGCATTATTCCGGTAAGCTGTCTCCTGGATGGTGAGTACGGCGAGACCGGCCTTTTTGCTGGTGTTCCGGCGATCATTGGTAAAAACGGTGTGGAAGAAGTAGTAGAACTTCCGCTTTCCGAAGAAGAGAAGCAGAAGTTCCATAAGTGCTGCGATGGCGTACGTGCCAATCTGGCAGATTCCAAGCGCATATATGATTCTTTAAAGTAATCGCTGTGTTATATAAGATCGCTCAATTTTTTTTCGTAAAAGAAATTACGTTCCAGTTCATAGAACTCTGTCCACATGGGCAGGGTTCTACATTTTTCTGCCCGTGGACAAGCTTTGGCACATTCTGCCAAGCATGCAACCGGCGCAATGGTACCTTCCATCAGTGCTATGATTTCGCCGACCGAATAGGCATCCGGAGACCGCAGAAGTTTGTAGCCGCCGTGCTTTCCGCTGGTGCCGACGATCATACCCCCTTTTACAAGTTCTTTCGCGATGCATTCCAGATATTTTTTGGATATATCCTGTCGTTCTGCAATGTCCTTAAGAGGAATAAATTCTTCCTTCGTATGTTCACTTTGTTGCGCGAGATCGATCATGACGCGCAAAGCATATCGTCCTTTGGTTGAAAACATAAAAATCTCCTGTAAATCTTTGCCGTTTGGCATATCCGTGGGCAGGGGTGTTGGAATGAAAAAACAGCCCGCATCAATTCGGATTGTGTTTGTATTATCATAGTATCAAAAATACGGACTGTGTAAAAGCCCACTATGGAAACGACGTAAAGAAAATGATATAATTTCAATGCTTACGGCTTTTCAGAACATACGGTTCCTTTCGGCCGGGAGCATGGAAAAACGAAATGATCGCTGCATCACAGCAGCATAGGGGGAACTTTCATGATCGTATATTTTAAAAGACTTGCAAATCTGCTCATGGCAGTCGGCGGTATCGTCGGCGGTGCTTTGGGCTTGCTGTATTTTCAGGGACATATTCTGGACAATGCGGACAAGACAACGATTTTCTGGTGGTCTCTGTGGATCATTGCCGGAATACTCATTGGGCGAGTGATCGGCGCCAGAATGGCTTCCAAAAAGCTGATGGATATTCAATCGATTCTTTATAAGGACAATGATCCGAAGCGATTCCTGGAGCGGTTTGCGCCGCTGAATGAACGTATTCCGCATGAATTGGCAGAGTACTGCAATGGTCAGAATTCCATTTCCTTTGCCCATGAAGCATTGGGTGAGTTTGATCAGGCCATGGAAGACATCAAGGAGCTGAAGCCGGAACTTCTGAAGATGCATGCTCTGACAACCTCTTCTCTTATCGTAAATCAGAAAACAAACCTTCAGATCCTGAGACGGGATTATGAGGCGGCCGTATATCAGTTGGATGATTTGAAACATTTGAAGGAGCTTTCCGATAAGCGTGCTAAGATGCTTGCGGCAAATCTGGAACAGCAGATCAAACTGCATGAGATCCGTATTGCGATGGCAAAGGGCGAACTTAATGCCGATGTTTCCTACATAGAAGAAGAAATCAGACTTTCCACCAATCTGATCCATAAAAAAGAAATGCAGCTGGAACTGGCAGAGTATAATTTCCGTCTGGAAAAGAAGGAAGAGGCAACGAAACTTCTGCAGGAGATCCTTGCGGACAAGAGAGGATTTTACAGCGAGACAAGAGCAGAAGAGCTTCTGGCGGATTCTTCAAAGGTATATCACTATACGGAACCGGTAAGAGATGCCCATGGCAATGAAATCGGCAGTGTCGATTCGGACGGCTTTGTGGTAATACGAGAATAAGAAAACACAACCGATTCGCTGCTAAATAAACTGCGTTGACAAATCATTTGGATATACTACTTGATGAGAGGTAAGGAGGATTCACGATGTACTGTACAAATTGCGGAAGTCCGGTTCCTGATGATGCAAAATTCTGCCCAAACTGTGGCATGCCGATTATGACGGAGAAAGAAGAAAGAGATCATGCTTCGGTAGCCGATGCGACACCGCAGGAAAATGCCCCGGAGACAGAGCCGGGATCGGCTCCGGCAGAGGCAATCGAAACCACTGCTCCGGCAGAGACAATCGAAACCACCGCTCCGGCAGAGCCTAAGACACCGGAGCCGGCCGGAGACCGCAGTGCTGCATCGACAGAGACACCGGAATGGCACAATCCGGTTTCCGGGCAGACAGGGGACAATCTGACGGAAGCCTTCATTCGCCACCGTAATGAAACGCAGAATATGCATTCTGAAAATGGAGCCTATAAGGACACCGGTACATCTACAAATGAAGCCGACACCGCAAATGCAAACACGTTCAGCGGTCCGGATGCGACAAATGCCAATAATCTGGCAATCGCATCCATGGTATGCGGTATCCTGTCCATCGTCTGCTGGTTCCTGGGGCATTATAGCTGGCTTGCGCTTCCATTTGGCATTGCGGGACTTATTTTAGCCTTTGATGCAAAGAAAAAAGGAAATGATTCTGTATATCGTACCGCCGGATTTATCACGTCGCTTGTCGGCATGCTCTTTGGCGTCATACTCTTTATTGCCTGTGTTGGTTGTGTCGGCTGTCTCGGCATGCTGGCCGTAATGAATGGCCATTAAGGAAAATATATGTATCCATATATACAGATTGGAAAATATACCATAGCATCGTACGGACTCTGTGCGATGCTTGGTTTTTTATTGGGCCTCCTACTTCTTTTTTTCCTTTGCCGTGCGCAAAAGGAAATTTCCTTTGATGATGCGGTATATATCTATACTTTTGCAGGGCTGGGGGCGCTTTTCGGTGCCAAAATCGTATTTCTTCTCACGGTATTTCCGGCGTTTTGGAAAGACACGGTTCTCTTGATTGGACAATGCCTGAAAACGGGACCGGAGAACCGGGCTATGCTTATGACGCTCTGGAAACTGTGGAGCGCCAGCTATATCTTTGGCGGACTTGTTTTTTACGGCGGACTGTTGGGGGCAATTCTGACGGCCGGGATGACTGCAAAGTTTTTTGGTAAGTCTTTGCGGGATTTCTACCCGGTGCTCCTTCCAACCATACCGGTTCTTGCAGGAATGGGGCGAATCGGATGTTTTCTGACGGGCTGCTGCTATGGAAAGGAAACGCATCTTCCCATTGGCATCTTATTTCACCATTCTTCCGTCGCGCCCAATGGCGTCGCATTGTTTCCGACCCAGCTTCTGGAAGCCGGGTTTGAGGGAGTGATGGCATGTTTTCTGGTGTATGCGTTTTATCGTAAGAAAGCTCTTTCGAAAGGCCTGCTTCGGAATCCGCTGTATGTGTATCTGATAAGTTATGCGGTTTTTCGTTTTTTCCTTGAATTTTTCCGGGGAGATGCGGTGCGCGGAATGCTTTTCGGCCTTTCTACATCGCAGTGGATTTCATTAATTGTTATTATGATCTGCCTTCTCTTTATACAAAAAGATTCGTCTGTTGCGGATAAAAGTAGATCCAATATTCGATGAAAATGTATATTCCACACGGACAGACGTGTACAACGGATTTACGGACATAAGTTTAATGTCTTAATGTCGCAAAAGCATTGCAATTCAGTTTTTTTTCTGCTAAATATAATAAGCTTCATAAAAAAGCACACAAATACGCGCTTTAAAGCGCAGAATCGATAGGGAAGTCCTATGAAATTCACATTAAAAGAAGATGGAAAAAGAATCCTTGTAGTTGTATTTGCCTCCTTGCTTATGGCAATTAACATTAAGACATTTGTCCGCACAGGCGGGCT
>ONLM01000050.1 GCA_900318695.1 uncultured Eubacteriales bacterium
CAGGTTGTATTTACATTCTATACAATCCGGACACATTTCACTTCCGTATACCTTTAACATAGTCACCTCCGAAACCTTCTGTTAATTGTATAATTGATAATTCCAAAAGCAATTATAGTGCACTATTATATTTCACGCAACCCATCGCTCGAATTTATCAATTAGTTACATTATAAAATTTTACCACTCAAAAACAATGTGCTACTTCTGTGATATTCCCTGAATGAAGAAAATCGCTTGTCCGGTAATTACGATGTACTTTGTTCTTTCATTTTTATTTATTAAATCTGAAACCTTTCGTCCATATAATGAAATGTGGGGTATTCTGTGATACATTGAGAAGGTAAATTTTAAATCAGAAAAGAGGTTTTACATAATTTGGAGACAATGGAGACAAAATCTAAATGGACCGTCGAAGAGCTAATGAAATATCAATGGGCCACATTATTCAAGATACATAAAGCCTATGTATGTTTTGTTCTGGTTTTTGATGTACTTCTCTTGATCATCGCACCTGTCGCTTTTTATAATGGCTATCTTTTTTTAGGAACAGAATCAATTATATTTGCCTTTATCCTTCCCTTAATGATTTACATTATTACGATTGTGAGGGTTAAAAAAAATTACAGATCAAGTAAATTCCTGCAGAATACTGTTACAACCCTTCAGTTTGATCATGATCAATTTGAAGCAATCACGGATAGAGGAAGTTCCGTTATCCGATATGATGATCTCTACAGAATCATAGAAACAAAAACCAATTTCTATCTTTTCGTCAGCAACTGTATGGCATTAACTGTGATCAAAGAAAACTGCTCCAATGAACTGATTTCGTTTCTACACGAAAAGACATTAAGAAAATGACAAGGACAAAGGGTATAAAGGAAGCCTCATTAGTTATGTCTTCTTTTGTTGCTGTCATCATACCCTAAATCAAATATACTCATCTGTGTATACTTTTCCGGAAACGAATAAAGATAAGAAAAGCATTCCTCCGGCGTACAGAGTATGTTATTCTTTCTGCAGATTCTTTCGAACATACGCATAAGCTGGTCATTGTTGGGACTCTGCAGTTCATATGCATTACCGTATGTATTAATATACTTCTTTTTTAATCCCGGGAAATTCCTGTCAAGCGCCGCATAATAATATTCTCTGTCACCTTCCCTAAGAGTAAGTCCCATACCAAAACACATAATGCCCTTTACTCCTACACGTATACATTCATCAAGAATTTTACCGATATTCTCCTCCGTATCGTTAATAAAAGGCAATATCGGACTCAGCCACACAACCGTCGGAATATTTCTTCTCTGCATCTCCTCAAGAACCTCGATCCTTCGCCTGGTATTACATACATTGGGTTCTATAATCCGACACAAACCGTCATCATAGGTCGTAAGTGTCACCTGCACCACACATTTTCCCTTTTTATTGATTTCATCCAAAAGGTCTATGTCCTGCAGAATCCTGTCCGATTTTGTCTGAACTGCTGCCCCGAATCCATATTGCAAAATAAGTTCAAGACATCTGCGAGTCAGCCTTAACTTCTCTTCACAATGCATATATGGATCAGACATGGCGCCGGTTCCGACCATTCCCTTTTTTCTCTTCGAACGGAGTGCCGCCTCTAAAAGCTCCGGAGCATTCTGCTTTACTTCGATATCTTCAAAGGGATGTATAAACTGATAGCATCGGCTTCGGCTGTCACAATAAATACATCCATGGGAACATCCTCTGTATATATTCATCCCATAATGACCGCCACTCCCGGTAAGTATTCCCTTTGCGTTCACAAAATGCATATCCCGTTCTCCATCCTGCTTTATCTTAACGGCAGTGTAACTATAAAGTTGCTGCCCGCCCCCGGCTCACTTTCACAACGAATCGTACCATTATGCGCCTTTACAATTGCTTTTGAAATCGAAAGGCCGATGCCCACGCCGCCCGTTTTCGGTCCGCAAACACATGGGTTTCTTCTCCGTAAAGTTTAACATCTATTTTTTTCTCTTCAAATCCGATTTTAAATCCCTGTATAATCTCTTTTGCAAGAGAATAAATATCAATATCCGTCTTCTCCAGTGTAATGGCATCGGCCTGTTTTTTCTGCGTCTGTCTCACATATTCTTCAAACTGTCTGCTTATAAACACCCTCGAAAGAATGCTCACGAGAAACACCGTCTCAAGAATCACAAAATCAATCGGGACCTTTTCAAAAACAGAAAGGGCATCATGCCCATTTTCCACAAGATGGGTATTACATCCCATCTTTGAAAAATAGGCAGATACCGCCTCCATAATCATCCTTTCATCATCCACTATCAGAACATTGGTATTTTTTTTCATCGCACATCATCTCCATGTGAATATAATACCTTATCCCTTTTCATCTTTTCTATATATTTAAATCAAATTCAGTCGCAAAGCATTGGTTACAACACAAATGCTGGAAAGGCTCATCGCAACTGCAGCAAAAACAGGATTAAGTTTCCAGCCCGCTACAAAAACAAATACCCCGGCAATCACTTCATCCACTCCGGCTTTACGTCCAATGGCTTTCACCGTACGTTCATTGTCACCTGTAAGCATGGCCACTTTGAGTCCGAGATTCTTTAGTTCACGTATCGCCTGCGGCCTGTCTTCTTTCATTGTATCCGCAACCGCAATGACTCCGACCAGTTTTCCATCTGCCGCAATAAATAACGGTGTCTTTCCCTCTTCTGCCAAAGCATCCGCTTTCTCGGAGATTTCCTCCGATACAGATACCACCGAACGGATGAAAGACTGATTTCCTCCCACAAGTTCGCTTCCATTTAACTCTGCCCTCAGTCCATTTCCAACCATAATAGCTACCGGGGTGGCAAGTCCCAGCGCGCATGGAAATGCAATGAACCGATG
>ONLM01000048.1 GCA_900318695.1 uncultured Eubacteriales bacterium
ATAATTTGATAATAGCTGATTCATCTTTATGCCGATCCTACAATTAGTATACCTATATACTAGTACAGCTATGAGAATGACGATATTACGAGTTGTCGTACATTACATTCGATATTTCGAAATGCTTTTTGCGTAATGTTATTGTTAATGCCAAAGGGTTTCTATGGTTATAACATGTAAAAGAGCGGTTTCGATATCATAAAAGTATTTTATTTTAAAAAAATATTCACAAAAAAAGCCTGCATATTTTGGCATCTGCTTTTTGCATATTTTATTGACTTCTTTATTTTGTACCGAGAAGACCATTTACAAAGCGTAGTTTATCCGCTAAAATAAAAGCACTTCATAAGGGCTAGTACCGGTTTCGACGGGGATGATGCAGCTTTAGAAGCTATCCGAAAGACAGTTGCGTTAAACTTCAAACTTAAAATTAAACGCTAACGATAATAGTTACGCACTCGCAGCCTAAGTGCTGCGGATCAGCCTGAGTGCACTCACACATTCAGATCCTGATCTCATCTATGTGAGAAACGACGTTGCAGGTTCCTCCCTGTAACGGGCGTATTAGAGGATACCGGTCTGCAGGAGACGTGCATATGTCCTGCAGGTGGGGAATCTTGATTGTGTACTATGATAGTAGAAGGAAAGGGAATTCATTTTCGGACACGGGTTCGACTCCCGTCTGGTCCATTAAACGAGAAAAGGCGGTAAACCTAAAGGAACGTTGATTTTCCTAAGGTTTACCGCCTTTTTTATATCTTCTTGCAGTGGCATTTTTGACGTTTAAAATGCCACTTTTGACTAACTTCTGTACAGAATCTGTACAGAAGTTGTGTATGCTTGTCCTATGATTAGGAGTTGCTTCCGAATATTATTTTTTCAGATATTTTTTTATGTACTGGCCTGTGTAAGAAGCTTTGTTTTTGGCAATCTCCTCCGGAGTACCGCAGGCAATCATGGTACCGCCATGATCACCACCTTCCGGTCCCATATCGATGATATAATCCGCACATTTAATAACATCGAGATTGTGTTCGATAACAATGACGGTGTTACCGTTTTCTGCAAGCTGATCCAGCATCTTGACCAGACGATGAACATCTGCAAAATGAAGACCGGTTGTCGGCTCATCTAGGACATAAATCGTTTTGCCGGTTGGACGCCGGGAAAGTTCTGCAGCCAGTTTGATACGCTGTGCTTCACCACCGGAGAGCTCTGTACTTGGCTGTCCCAGACGGATATATCCCAAACCGACATCATTTAAGGTTTGAATCTTTCGCGTGATGGATGGCACATTCTTGAAAAACTCCAAGGCCTCTTCTACGGTCATATTCAGTACATCATATATGGTTTTCCCTTTATAGTGCACTTCCAGTGTTTCGCGATTATACCGTTTGCCGCCGCAGACTTCGCATGGCACATACACATCTGGCAGAAAATGCATTTCGATTTTTACAATACCATCGCCCTGACAGGCTTCACAACGGCCGCCTTTTACATTAAAGGAGAAACGTCCCTTACTGTAGCCACGGGCTTTGGCTTCTTGCGTTCCGGCAAAAAGATCCCGGATCATATCAAAAACGCCGGTATACGTGGCCGGATTGGAGCGTGGAGAACGGCCAATCGGACTTTGATCAATATCAATGATTTTATCCAGCTGTTCTGTTCCTTCGATGGATTTGAATTTTCCGGGAATCGTGCGGGCACGGTTCAGTTTTTTGGCCAAGGCTTTATAAAGAATTTCATTGACGAGACTGGATTTTCCGGATCCCGAGACGCCGGTTACACAGGTGAAAAGTCCCAATGGGAAGGCCACATCAATATTTTTCAGGTTGTTTTCCTGTGCCCCGATGACCTTGATCCAGTTTTCCGGTTTGCGGCGTTTCTTTGGTACTTCGATCTTTATTTTTCCGCTTAAATACTGACCGGTTATACTGCGTGGATTTTCCATAATTTCCTGTGCCGTACCGGTAGCAACCACTTCGCCGCCGTGCTCACCGGCGCCTGGGCCGATATCGATAATATAATCTGCGGCAAACATGGTGTCCTCATCATGCTCAACTACCAATACGGAATTTCCGAGATCCCGAAGTTTTTTCAAGGTTGCTATGAGTCGGTCATTATCGCGCTGGTGCAGACCGATGCTTGGCTCATCCAAAATATACGCGACGCCGACCAGACCGGAACCGATCTGTGTCGCCAGACGAATACGTTGCGCTTCACCGCCGGATAAGGTGCCGGCTGCGCGGGCCAGTGTCAGATAATCCAGTCCCACATCCAGCATGAATTTAATACGGGCACGAATCTCCTTAATGACCTCGTGACCGATTTTTTCCTGCATCGGTGTCAGCTGCAATTCGCCGATCCAATTATAGAATTTGTCGATGGAAATCTGACAGGCATCGTTAATGTTCTTGTCTCCGATTGTCACAGCAAGGCTGGAAGCCTTCAGACGCGCTCCCTTGCAGGTTGGGCATGGACTGATGCGCATGTACTGTTCATATTCTGCCTTCATTTTATCAGAGAAACATTCCTTGTAGCGACGTGCCACATTTTTCAGAAGTCCCTCAAATGCTACATGATGTACATTGCCATTGCCAAACTGTGATTCATAATAAACGGTGACTTCTTTGGATCCTGTACCGTTGATAATGACATCACGTACTTCATCACTCAAATCTTTAAACGGGGTATCCAGACTGAAGTGGTACTCTTTTGAGAGTGCTTCCAGCATGGCATGGGTATAGCTGCCTTCGTCCTTGGAATTCAGCCAACCGATAACAGAAATTGCGCCTTGATTCAAACTCAGATTCTCATCCGGGATCATCAGAGACAAATCAAATTCGGAATTGAAGCCAATTCCCAGGCAATCCGGACATGCGCCAAAAGGATTGTTGAAGGAAAAACTGCGTGGCTCTATTTCATCAATGGAGACACCGCAATATGGACAGGCAAAACTGGTAGAGAAATTGACGGGTTCGCCGCCAATGACATCGACAATCATTTGTCCGTCGGAAAGTCCCATGACCTGCTCGATGGATTCGGTAAGACGTTTTTCAATGCCTTCCCGGATTACAAGACGATCCACGACGATTTCGATATTGTGTCGTATATTTTTATCAAGAGAAATCTCTTCAGAAAGCTCATATAAGTTACCATCGATACGCGCACGGACGTATCCTGAACGGCGGGCGCTTTCCAGAACTTTCTCGTGCATACCCTTCTTGCCCCGCACAATCGGTGCCAGAAGCTGTACCCGGGTGCCCTCCGGCATGAGTAACAGCTGATCAACGATTTCATCCACAGTCTGCCGTTTTACTTCGCGTCCGCATTTCGGACAATGCGGTGTTCCGATACGGGCATATAACAATCGCAGATAATCATAGATTTCTGTTACCGTACCGACTGTAGAACGCGGATTCCGATTCGTGGATTTCTGGTCAATGGAAATAGCCGGAGAAAGCCCCTCAATCAGTTCTACATTCGGTTTTTCCATTTGCCCTAAGAACTGTCTTGCGTAGGAAGACAGAGATTCCATATAGCGTCGCTGTCCTTCCGCGTAGATTGTATCAAAGGCAAGAGATGACTTTCCGGAACCGGACAGACCTGTCAGAACAACAAGCTTCTCACGAGGAATGTCTACATCAATATGTTTTAGGTTATGCTCACTTGCACCACGAATTTTAATAACGTTTTTCATTTTTTCCTCTATATATTTTTGCGTACAACAATTCTTTATGTAAAACAGGTACATGTACAAACACGTACTAAAAAACCCAGCGAACAAATGTTTGCTGGGTAATCATAACACGAATTTAAATTTTCTGCAATCTATCGTGCGGCGGAACTTTACAAAGAAAAAAGATTACACCGCTATCCTTTCGGCTTTACAGAGAAATGCATCAAAGAACCTTGGAAAGGAAAGCTCTTAATCGAGGGTTTTCCTGATGTGCAAAGAACTCCTCCGGAGCACCTTCTGAAACAAAAGAACCGCCCTCCAAGAACATAATACGATCAGAAACCTCACGGGCAAATCCCATCTCATGGGTTACGACCACCATCGTCATATGTTCTTCTGCAAGCTGCTTCATAACCTGTAGTACTTCTCCGACCATTTCCGGATCCAAAGCAGAGGTCGGCTCATCAAAGAGCATAACGTCAGGATGCATTGCCAAAGCACGCACAATGGCAACACGCTGCTGCTGTCCGCCGGAAAGCTGAAGCGGAAAGGCATTTGCCTTATCCGGAAGACCGACACGTTCCAAAAGTTCCATTGCTTCGGCCTCGGCGTCCTTTTTGTCCCGTTTCAGGAGTCTGGTTGGCGCAAGTGTAAGGTTGTCAAGAATTGACATGTGCGGAAACAGATTAAACTGCTGGAATACCATACCCATCTTCTGACGATGCAGATCAATGTTGGCATCCGGTGCGAGAATATCACTGCCTTCAAACAGGATCTGCCCGGACGTCGGCGTCTCCAAACGGTTCAGACAGCGCAGAAAAGTGGATTTTCCGGAGCCGGACGGACCGATGACACAAACAACCTCTCCTTTGCGAATTTGGGTTGAAATATCGTTTAAGACAGTAAGATCGTTGAACTTTTTAGTGATATTTCGAATATCGATTAAAACGTCTCCGTCCTTGATTGTATTTGTGGTTTGATTCAGAATCAATTCTTCTTTATTAGCGCTCACTTTGTCTCAGACTCCTTTCCAGGCGTTTTTCAAGGGAGGTAAGGAACATCGTTAATACCAGATAAATCAGAGCTACGGTAAGAAGCGGTGTCCATGCATCGTAGGTTCTGGAACGGATAATATCTCCGCCCTTTGTCAAATCCTGTACCGCTACGTATCCTGCTACCGCGGTTTCCTTGATCAGGGTAATGAACTCATTGAATATTGCCGGAAGCACATTCTTGATTGCTTGCGGAATAATGATGTAGCGCATGGTTTCAACGTAATTGAACCCCAAAGAACGTCCGGCTTCCATTTGCCCCTGTGGAATTGACATGATACCGCCTCGAATAATTTCCGCGACATATGCGCCGGAATTCAGACCGAAAGCGATTGATCCTACAAAAATACCGGAAAAGATCCGGGATGTGAAAATACAGTAGTAGAAAATCATCAGCTGAATGACCGATGGTGTTCCTCGTACAATGGTCAGGTACAAACGGCAAAAACGATCCAGCCACTTCAGCTTTCCTGTTTTATCATGGGTTGTACGTATTATGGCAATGAACATGCCTACGATTACGCCAATTAATAAAGCAAAAACGGTGATGATCAAGGTATTTAATAGACCATCTGTCAAATACATCCATCTCTGGTCTTTCACCAGATTCATATAGAGTCGTTCCTGTATACTCACAATTCCCTCCTGCGGTAAAAAAAGTATTCCGACAACAGAACAAAAATTTACCGGTAGTTTTTATCTACCGGTAATTTTAAAACGTTTTTGTATTGCTTTTCAATCGCTTTCTGCGAATAGAAGCAATTCTTTTGGATTCTAAAAGATTATTCTGCCTTAATGTAAGTGTTGACGATCTGATCAAGCTTTCCGGAAGACTTGAGATCGGCAAGCGCCTTATTAATACCATCCAGCAGTTCCTTGTTGCCTTTCTTAACACAGATTGCATACTGCTCTTCTGTATAAGCTCCATCCAAAAGCTTTAAACCGGAAGTCTGCTGTACAAAAACTTTAGCCGGGTTGTTGTCGATGATTACAGCATCTACCTTACCGGTGGAAAGAGCCTGTACGGCATCGGCGCCCTTTGGGAAACGCTGTACCTTATCCTCGCCGAAATCACCGGTAGAATAAATATCACCGGTTGTGCCCTGCTGAACGCCAATGATTTTGCCCTTAAGATCATCTACAGACTGAATTGCGGAGTCCTCTTTTACAATTACAGACTGGATTGCAGTTGCATAGGTGTCGGAGAAATCAACCTGTGTCTTACGATCATCTGTGATGGTCATACCTGCAGCGCCAAAATCTGCCTTGTCAGACTGAACCGCCGGGATAATAGAATCAAAAGCGATATCGGATACTTCCAATTCGGCACCCATTTCCTCTGCGATCGCCTTTGCAATTTCTACATCGATACCTACAATATCATTGCCGTCATGATATTCATATGGTGGGAATTCTGCATTGGTTGCCATGATCAGCTTCTTTCCTGCATAGCTGCTCTTTGCATCTGTCTTGGCAGCGGTTGCTGCAGGTGCACCGGATGCACCACATGCACTAAGACCCATTAACATTGCTGCGGATAAAGCGATTGCCATAATCTTTTTCATATCTTCTCCTCTGCTTCACTTTCAGTTTCACGGGGTGGAAGCAACCACGTTTCTGCCGATAAAACCGTGTTGTCGTATTTATCGTCTTCGATTGTGTTCTGTGTCATATCCTGCATAACTATGCAAGTCATGCTGTAATTATACATTTAAAACCGGCTCTGTCAATACATAATCTGAATAAAAATGCTGTAAATTCCAAATTTATGCATAAATAGAGCCATATATACAGCTTATGCACTCGTTTTATGCAAAAAGGCTGCATGACGATTCCTGTCATGCAGCCTGATTTTATGTGGAGATGGTTCGTAAAAATAACTGAATGCGTTTTGAAATGAGCCCTGCAATCAAACCGATAACCGCGCCGGCAATAACACCGGCAATCAGCAGAACCGGAAAATACAGTGCAAGCTGTCTGGTATGAAGTAAAACGATGGCCGCCAACAACTGGCCAACATTGTGCATGACTCCTCCCAATATACTGATCACATTACCGGAAAAGCCACCAACCTTCTTTAATAGAAGCATAGACAAAAAGCTTAGCGCAAAGCCGGCAAATGAATATGCCAACGTCATCGTATTTCCAAACATAAAGCTTACGAGCAGAATGCGGAGAATACTGATGACCATGGTCGGAACCGGACCAATAGAAAAAAGTCCAATTACGGTTACAATATTCGGAAGGCCAAGCTTGACGCCCGGGACTCCAAGATTAACAGGGATCATTGCTTCTACATAGCTCAGCACCATACTAAGCGCCAGAAGCATACCATATAAACTGATTTTTTTTGTCTTAGTATTTTTCATGATGTTCATTATATAAGAAAAGAGCGATATCCGCAATGGATACCGCCCTGCTTGGTCTTTCCTTTTCGGTTATACTATCTTGTATCAAATATCTATTCAATAACAATCAGGTACACGCGATCTGAAAATTAAAGCTTGACTACGTTGACTGCCTGAGGTCCCTTAGCACCATCCTGAACATCAAACTCTACGGACTGACCCTCGTCGAGTGACTTAAAACCGTCACCAGCGAGTCCTGAATAATGTACGAATACATCCTTTCCAGTCTCATCAGAGATGAATCCATAGCCCTTCTGGTTGTTGAACCACTTTACTGTACCTTTCATTGTTATACCTCCATAAAGATATTGCAAATTCAAATTTGCAACATCATCACTATAGCATACGGATAATTTGACGTCAATATAAAAAGCATCTTTCGCATAGCTATTTTTGTTATACAATACATAACAAAAAATGCTTGCCGTATTTGTATATATTAACGGAATCAATAAAGGACATTTCCGGGTTGAATTGTTTATTTCGATCAATCCCTTTAGAATAATACATGCTTATTAAAAGAGTTGGCATAAACTATAGAGTTATGCACATTTGATGTATTAAAAAACACCACTGAAATGCAAATTTCAGTGGTGTTTTTGCACCTGCTACAAGGAAATCTATTGATTATTTTGCGGCCTCATACAGCTGATGAAGCTCCTCCGGCGAGAAATAATAATGCTTCTCACAGTAATCACAGAAGACATCCTGCGACTTATTTTCATCAATCAGTGCTTTCAGCTCCTTGCGGCCAATAGAGATCATCGCACGGGATACACGCTCTCTAGAACAGTTGCATTCAAAAGAAACGTCCGTACGATCATTGATTTCCAGATCCATATCGCCAAGAATAAACTTGAGCATATCCTCCGGACTCATACCCTCATCGAGCATATGTGTGACAGACTGAATCGAACCTAATTTCTTTTCCAGTTCACTGATTACAGCCTCTTCGGCGCCCGGCATGAGCTGAATAATGAATCCGCCTGCCTGTCGTACCGTATTTTCCTTACTCATAAGGACACCCAGTCCTACAGAAGAAGGCACCTGTTCCGAAGCTGCAAAATAATAAGTGAAATCCTCTGCGATTTCACCGGTTTGCAGCTGTACCTGACCGATATACGGCTCTTTTAATCCGACATCTTTAATTACGCTGAGTGTGCCGCTTCCTATGGCGCCGCCCACGTTTAAGTGACCGATGGCATTTGCCGGAAGAAGAACGCTCGGATTTGCAACAAAGCCTTTAACGTGACCATGGGAATCTGCGGTCGCTGTGAGACTTTTAATCGGACCGGAGCCGCGTACAGTAACGGTTAATGTGTCACCCTCGCCTTTTAAATCAATACCCATCATAAGTGCCGCACTCATGAGACGACCAAGCGCCGCTGTACAGATCGGGAATGTATGATGAATCTGACGGGCATGCTCTACCAGATTTCTGGTGGTACATGCAAAGGCTCGAATCTGACCGTTTTTTGCAGTGGCACGAACAAGATAATCCTGTTTGTAGTCCGCTTTAATACGGATTCCTCCGTTTGCCTGCTCCTGCATCATTATGCCTGAACCTCGGAAGCCATAGCTTTGAGCTCATTTTCCTGATCGATTCTCATATGGCACTTCTTGTACTTTTTGCCGGAACCACATGGGCACTGGTCATTTGGATAGATCTTCTTGCCTTCGCGACGAACTGTGCCGGATGCCTTCTGCTTTCTGTAAAGCTCGTGGCGCTTCTCTTCTGTGAGGATTTCATCCCATGCAGGAAGGCCGTAAAGCCAGCTTGCCTTTGCCTCTACCATGTTGTAGTAAAGTTTTTCCGGATCAATTTCAATCTTTACAGTGGTATTCTCATCCATGGTGTCGATCGGATTGTGATAACCGTTCAGAGAATCATCAATTCCATCGAGCACACCGGTGAAATGGAAAACATCGATCTTAAACTGGTCTGCCAGTTCCTTTACAGTACCCTCATAAACCTTCTTTGGATCTTTGAGGATTTCCTCATAGAAGCCCTTCTCCAGAGCAAAATACTCCTGCCAAAGCTTCTCCTGCTCAGCCTTGTTAAGACCGTTTCCATAGGCCTGTGTTCTCCAGGTTTCCAGTAATGTAGCCATAATTTTCTCCCTCATTGAGGGCCGTCCTACCGGCCCTTTTGTTTTCTTGTTTGTTAGTGTATGTAAAGCGATTTAACGAAGATCCGGTGTATAGATATTATCCATATCATCGAATTCCTGATTTTCACCGCCCATAGCCCAAATAAATGTATAGTTGTGGGTAGCGGATGCACAGTGGATAGACCATGATGGTGAAATCACAGCATCATAATTGTGCATTACAATATGTCTTGTTTCCTGCGGTTCGCCCATGAAATGGAATACAACCTGATCTTCCGGTACTTCAAAGTATGTGTAGATCTCCATACGACGCTCATGGGTATGTGCCGGCATGGTGTTCCATACAGAACCCGGCTTTAATTCGGTCATTCCCATGCTGAGCTGTGCGGTCTTCAGGACATCCGGATGAATGAACTGGTTAATTACACGGGCATTGGCAAGTTCCGGATCACCGCATGGCCTATGGTTTGCTTCTGCCATGGTGATGAGTTTGGTTTCATAACTTACATGAGCCGGTGCAGAAACCATGTAGAACTTTGCCGGTTTTTCTGCATCATCAGAATGAAAGAGAACTTCTTTTGCGCCTTTTGTAATATAAAGACAATCCTTATACCCCAGAGCATAAACGGTACCGTCTACCGTGATTGTACCGGCACCATCGCCAATGTTGAAGATACCGATTTCACGACGTTCAAGAACATAGTGTGTGCCAAAATTATGCCAACAGTCGATACCCTTGTCAAGAGGTACTGTTTCATGTACCGGCATACAGCCAAATGTGACCATACGGTCTACATGAGAGTATACGGCAACAACCTCATCTGCTTTATACAAATCGGTTATAAGAAACTCTTTGCGGAGTTCCTCGGTAGTATATCTTTTTACATCACGCTGATTTGCGCTGTAACGAATATCCATAGCAATCCTCCTGCGAATTTATAAAAACCATAACTCGTTTATTATAAGAAAAAAGCATTGGATTTGCAATGAAATCCAATGCCTTTGAGCCCTTACAGGACAAAAAATGTAAGCGTTTACGAAAACTTAATTGAACCACTCCTGTTCTTTCTCTTTTTCGGTAAGATAATCTGCCGAATTTAGACTGATTCTCTTTTTGGATAGAGAGCGTGCACAGAGGCGCCGGAGCAGATCAAGGATGACGGCAAACAGTGGCACACCGATAATCATACCGACGAAACCAAAGACTCCGCCGAACAACAGGATGGAAAAAAGCACCCAAAAACTGGATAAACCGGTGGAATCGCCAAGGATTTTCGGCCCCAGAATATTGCCGTCGAACTGCTGCAGAATCAGAATAAAAATCAGGAAGTACATGCTCTTTAACGGATCTACCAAAAGAATCAGAATGAAGCCCGGAATCGCACCGATAAACGGACCGAAAAACGGAATGATATTGGTAATGCCGACAATGATGGATACCAGTAAGGCATACGGCATTTCCATGAAATACAGCACGATATAACAGAGAATACCGATGATGGCCGAATCCAGCAGTTTTCCGATAATGAATCCGCCGAACATTTTATCAACCAGGTTTGCTTCCGCAAGAATTTCATTTGCCCAGTCGGAAGGGAAAATGGCATAAACCAGTTTTCGTGTCTGCCCGAGCAACGTTCGTTTCATATTTAGAAGATAGACCATGACGATCAGTCCGATTACAAGATTTTTCAGAACAGTAATAGCGGACCAGATACCGCTGGAAAGTCCGGTGACGATCTTCTGTGTGTTCGGCAACAAAGTGTTCTCGGCATAATTTGTTACACTACTGTAAATATAATCGTAGGCCTTCTCTGCAAATTCACTGGCCTCCGGGTTATCCGAAAGCATTTTCATAAGGCG
>ONLM01000114.1 GCA_900318695.1 uncultured Eubacteriales bacterium
TAAAGAAAATCACAGGTGCTGTTTATGATAAAAATGAATCTGTGTGGAAACTATAATACTGAGTCTCATATCAGTCTCATCAAAATGGGACTATGTATTAATTGAAAATTGTTGAAATGGTGGGATTTATATAGGAAAGTCTCATTGTTGTCTCGCCATAGTCTCACTGAGTCTCATATGTAAATGAGACTTTGTGAGACTTAGTTATAAAATCTATATATGAGACTTAAAACAAAACAGCAAAAAATATAAGTGCCTGTCCAGATGTATGGAGCAGGGCTGTCTATGAGATAGAACTTGAATTTATTAAGAGCCTGGGAAGCAACTGCTGAAAAGCATTTAAAATTTGAAATTACTCGGTGGAGAATATTATGCCTAGTAAAGAAATACTTGAAAAATATGATGATGTCAGATCGTCACTTGAGAATGCCATAGCGGCATCTGATGACATGAAAATATATGGTGATGAAGAAAACGTAGAGCTTGCCTACATTAGAACAACACTAAGTCATCTCAATGAAGATTTCAAAACGGAAATAGAGAGGCTGGAGAGTTCTAGTGAATGGGATAGATTTTGTATGGCTTTTTTTGGAGAGACAAATGCAGGAAAATCAACAATAATAGAAGCTCTTCGAATTGTTTATGATGAAGAAACACGACGTGCGGAAATTGGTAAGCAGAGTGAACAGTATAATACTGAATTGTCACACGAAAATGCAGAATATTCAAAGTTGGTAGAAACGTTAAAGCAACTTAATGATTCTTTGGCAGAGCCTCCCAAAAGGATAACTGGCAAAGATCTGATAAAGTATGTTGGATTGGTAACAATTGGAATCATAATCGGATTTGTAGTAGCGTTTTTCTTGTTTTGATAAGGGATTTATGCATGGATATTGTTTTGGTAAAGGATGCAATTTCTGAACTATCAGAGATGATAAAAAAAATAAATATTGTTAATTCCATTGCAGAGAATCTCGGATGTGTTGATGGGACAATCATTGGAACCGGACGATCAGATTATACGCAGGGTTCTACGATGTATAATCTTTCCATCGGGAACAAGGGATTTGCGTTGATTGATATTCCGGGAATTGAAGGAGATGAGAGTGCTTTTGAAGATATCATTAAGCAATCTTTAGAACATGCACATGTAATTTTCTATGTAAATGGATCGGGAAAGAAGATAGAACAGGAATCGTTGCAAAAGATTAAAAAGTATATGCATGATGGCACTTCTGTTTGGGCTATATTTAACACTCATTGTAAGGCAAAGAAAGAGCGTATTCCCGGAATTGATAAAGACTATTCCGAGGAACTGAAAGAGGCATACAGCAATCAGGAGAGTATCGTAAGACAAACGGAAGAAGAACTAGTTTCTTTTTTGGGAAGTAATTATAAAGGCAGTATCAGTTTGAATGGCTTATTGGGCTTCTGTTCTTTGGCGTTCGATGATAAGAATAATACATCAATAAGAATTGAGAATGATAAGAATCTGCGCCGAGATCAGGAAAAATATCTTAAAGAATACCTTGGAAACAGAAATCAAATGTTGGAAGACAGCCACATTTCGTTATTGACGAGAATCATTGAAAATAAAATCGATAGTTATGAATCGGATATCATAGATGAAAATCTGAAGAAATTAAAGAATAGAATGAATGAAATGTTAGCTCAGGTCACAATCCTAAAGAACAGGGAAGTGAGGAAAATAGATGGATTCATTAATATATATAATGAATTTGAGAGTAACTGTTGCAATGCAAAAGAAGATTTCATAAGAACGATGAGACATGTTGCATATAATGCTGCAATGGATTCGTTTTACGATCTCATGAATGAGTTATTTGATCGTATTGAAAGAGATGGAGGTAAATCAAAAGATATTCAAAGTATTGTATCTTCAAGAAAAGATGATATTGTTGCCGGAATAGAAAAGAGTATTAATGAAAAAATCGAAAGAGCTCAGGAGACATTTAAAGAAGCAATAGAGGATGCAAAGGAACGATTAATCAAGGATTTTGATCGTGAACAAGTACAATTTGAGATTTCCCTTTCATCTGATAGTGTTGCACTGGATAATGCATTCACTGATGCATTAAATTATAATCTGAAAGATTTTAGAAAACATGCTTTTACGGTAGGCAGTCTTGCATTGAGCGGAGTTGGAGTTGGCTCATTTATATGTCCGGGATTAGGAACCGCTATAGGTGCCGGAATTGGAGCTGTGCTGGGGATCTTGAGTAGCATATGGAATTATTTTGCATCAGAAAAGAAAAGGATAAACAATGCAAAACTTAAAATACAACAAGCTATAGATGAGCAGATTGATGAGATTTCGGAACAGATAAATGAAAAACTTCGAAGTTTATCTTATGAAGATAGGATTAACGAAGTATATGAATCTCTCTGTGAGAGCATTGAATTGCAAAAGAAAAATCTGATGGAAATCAGGCGTATGATCTGCAATGTGGAGAACGAAATGTCTGTTGTTTACAAAAATATAGCGTAGGAGGATACACTATGTTTGAATATGTTGATTATTTGTCGAACAAAAAAGAATTAATATCAAAGATGACCAAGGTAAAAGAGCATTTTTTGCAACTTGGCGAGTTTGATATCGATGTAGCAGAAGCGGTTGAAAAGCTTGACTCTGCTATTGGGAGCATTCATGATGATACTTTATCCATCGTATTGGTGGGAGCATTTTCAGATGGCAAGACCAGTGTTGTAGCGGGATGGCTGAATGAAGAATTTGATAATATGAAGATTAATTCGGATGAATCTTCTGATGAGATTTTAAAATATACTCCTACATCATTACCGGATGGATGTAAGATTGTCGATACGCCTGGTCTGTTTGGAAATAAGGTTGGAAGTGATGAACAGGGAAATCAGATTGTTCTGTCAGATATGACCAAGAAATATATAAGTGAGGCTAATGTCATCCTGTATGTCGTTACTGCAAAGAACCCTGTTAAGGACAGTCACAAATCATGTATCAGATGGATTTTAAATGATTTGAATAAGTTATCATCCACTATTTTTGTTATAAATCGTATGGATGATGTTGTTGATCTGACTGACGAAGAAGAATTTGAATCGCAGAAAAAGATTAAGACGGATACATTGCGATCAAAGCTGATAGAATGCGGAGTTAGTCAGCAGAATGCGGCTGCTGTGAGAATAATATGTGTAAGTGCAGCTCCTGATGGAAAAGGAATAGAAGTATGGAAGAATCACAGAGAAGAGTATCTTCGTCGATCAAGGATGATTCAATTAGAAGATGCAGCGAATGAAGTTCTAAAAAACTCCCGTGAAGTGCTGATAACCAAAACGGGATGTGACGTCCTGAATGATGAATTGAACAAAGCATTGCAGGAAATATCCAGACAAGAAAAGGCGATAGATGAGATTATCCTTCCAGAAAAGAAGGAATCATTAAAACGAAACAAGAAAGACCTGGAGTCATTAAAGAAAAGAATAAAACAGAGCCGAGAGGATATAAAGGATGAATTAAAAAAATTAAATAAAAGCAAGATATCCAAGATCCGTTCAGCAACAATGGAATCTTTCAGAGACATAATGGAAGATGAAATAGGTATTGTTCCTGAGAAGGAAGGCGCTGTTATATCTGAAGAGATAACATCAATATACAATAGGTATGCTGAAATCTATTCCGGATGGTCGTATGATGTGGGAGAAAAATTTCAGGCAGAATATGACAAGCAGAATGCAACTATTGAAACCCTTTTAAAGAAGGGTGTGGCAGGAACTTCAATGGGGCTAAAGGTTGCAGGACAGATAGGAGTAGATTCGTTTAAACATGCCATTTTTCTGGGAAGAGATCTGCTGGGGAAACTGGGGGTTGTTATTAAGTTCAAACCCTGGCAAGTAGTTAAAATGGCCAAATTTGCAGCTAAAGCAATACCTATCATTGGTGCTGCAATAGATGTAATATCCAATATTGTCGATAATATAGCGACTGCTGAAAGGAATCGTAAGTTTGAAAAAAATAAGGATGAAATCAAAAATGAAGTAAATGCTGTTTTTATCGACTGCATTGATCAGATTAAAGATGATAAGTGGTTCTTTGATAATTTTGCTCCAGGTGTAACTATTCTTGAAGAGCAGGTGGCTTCAGATGAAAAAGACATAGCTCGGATGGAGGAGATGAAGAATAAGTATATGGCGTGGACAAAGAAAGTAAAAGAGATAGAATGCAGCATTCTATAAATATTTGAGGAAATGCTCAAGATCTGATGAAAGTTTAAGCATGAGTAACGATGAAAGAAGGTGATATATATCGAAACATTTTATCTTATCGATTATGAAAATGTACATGGAGAGGGGTTGTCCGGATGCCAAGATCTGGGGAATACGGACCATATTGTTATCTTCTATACACAAAATGCTAAGAATATTGATATGAGTGATATTTCAAATCATGGATCTGCTGATTTGGTTATGGAAGAGGTTCCTGCCGGCAAACAGTCAGCGGATATGCATATAGGATCATATCTTGGATACCTGGCCGGAAAGAATGGGAAGAATTGCAA
>ONLM01000231.1 GCA_900318695.1 uncultured Eubacteriales bacterium
CGCAACCGCAATCTTGTCAGCCCGAAACGCTTTTCCGGCCGCTTCCAGTTTTCTTTTTAAAACATTATTCATTTCTAAACCGCCTTTCTCATTCGCGGATCCACAACACAGTACAGGATGTCGGACAGCAGATTTCCCAAAATTACAAGTGTCGAAGACAATACCAGTATGATCATGATCACCGGATAATCCATGCCCTGTACCGCTTTGACAAAGTACGGTCCTACGCCGGGCCAGCTGAAAATGGTTTCGGTGATGACGGCACCCGTTACCAGAGACGGAAGTGCCATTCCGAGTCTGGTTATAACCGGAAGCAGTACATTCTTGCATACATGCTTGAAAATAATCTCCGCTTCACTCGCTCCAAAGGCTCTCTGCACCATGACATAATCTTCGCCAAACTCCGATATCGTCGAAGATCTTACATAACGGATATTTCTGGGCAGAAATCCAAACGTCAATACGAGATACGGCATAAGAAAATGCCGGAGATAGTCCGCAAGGCTTCTTTCTCCGCCAATCGTATGCATTCCCAGAATAGGAAGAAGCCGCAACTTATATCCTAAAAAGTAAATCAGCAACATGGCAATCCAGAAAGTAGGCACAGCCAGACTCACCGACGCAAATCCATCGATCAGCCGGTCAAGGCTTTTTCCGCGGTTGGCACCGGCAATCAAGCCAAGCACGATCGCCAACGTATACGCCGTCATGTACGCCGGCAATACAAGCCGTATGGTATTCGGCAGTCTCGAAACCAGATCGTTGTAAATACTGGTTCCATTGACAATGGAATAACCGAAATTTCCATTTATAAGCCCCTGAAGCCATCGGATATACCGGAAATACACCGGTTTATCATAACCGTATTTCTGCTTTATCATATCCACGAGTTCCTGTGACATCTTAGGGGTTGTCATGGAATCGATCGCATCATAGGGTGCCAGAGATATCAACGCGAAGCACAGAACCGTGATCAGAAAGATCAGCGGAATGGCATTCACGATTCTCTTTACAATATATTTCAGCATCATGTTCTCCGTTCTAAATGCTATAAATGGCCCATTCCGAAATGGAATGCGCCATTTTCAGCTTTTATCCAGCTATTTTAAGATAATATGTGTCCTCAAAGGTATATACAGGAACCAGCTTTGCATCCTCTATTCCTTCAATTCTCTTGTTGACTACAAGAATTTTGTTATTGGAGGTTATCGGATAAAAAGCGGCAATGTCCTGAATTTCTGCCTGAAGCTTATCGTAAATCTCTTTACGTTTTTCTTTGTCGTTTTCACTTCTGCCCTGTGCAAACAATTCATCGATCTTCGGTTCATTGTAATGCATATAGTTGTAGGCTGCGCCGGATTCGAACAGACTTGAGAAGGTATCCGGGTCGATGCCCATGATATAGCCTCCGGTATAGATACCGATGTCGTTATTCGGATCTTTCTTCTTTGCAGAAAGCGCGGAGCTATCGGCAGCGTCCAGCTCCGCATTGATACCTACCTCGCCAAGCTGCTGCTGAAGCAGTAAAGCCTGCGCTGTCTGTGCCGGATCGCTTCCCGTATAGGAAACCTTAATTGTAAGATTCGATACCCCGGCTTCCTTTAAAAGTGCCTTTGCCTTTTCCTGATCCTGTGCATACTTCTCTACATTTTCTGTATAAAAACTGCTGGTCGGCGGCAAAAATGTGTACGGTGTCAGATAAAACTCATCGGAAAGATAACTTGCGATATTCATCTCATCTTTATTCAATGCATAGAATATGGCTTTTCTTACCCGGACATCCGGAATATTCTTTGTATTGATCATAAAGTAACCGATTCGGCCTTCGGAATACGAATAGGTCCTCAGGTTGTTTGCCTCAAGATTAAGCTTTTCGACTTCAGAAGGAATCGCCTGGTAGGCATCCACTTCTCCGCTCTGCAATGCCAGAAGTGCCGTATCTGAATTTTCAATGATTCGGAATACAATGTTTTTGATAGCCGGTACGCCTTTAAAATAATGTTCATTTCTCTTGAACTTGACATACGATCCCGGTACATATTCCACTGCCTGATAAGGGCCTGTACCGATAGAATTCAGATTGTACTGGTTATGCTCATAATCCGTTACATTTTCATAGATATGCTTCGGCATAATGAAAATCTGACTCAACATTTCGAGAGCAGTCGGTGTTTTGAACGGAAACGTAAAGGAAACCGTATAGTCGTCAATCTTCTTCACTTCTACCGTTCCTTTATCATATACGAGCTGGGAATACGCCCATCCCAGATTTTCTTTCTTCTCCATTTCCGTATATGTAAATACAACATCATCTGCTGTAAAAGCCTCTCCATCGGACCACTTCACATCATCTCTTAACTTGAAGACGTAGGTAAGGTCATCTTCTGTGCTGTAGCCGGTTGCCAGAAACCAGTTGATCCCATCGGCATTATACATATAGAGCGGCGAGTAAATCAGCTTTATGGTCGAGAGATCCCATCGGCTGCTGCTCGTGATGACATTGGTGGACTCTCCCGGATCATCACTGATCGCATACGTAAATGTGTCTTCCGCGTCCCCTTTCCCTGCATTACCGGTGGTTTCGGTATCCAGTGTTTTACTTTCCGCTTCCGGCTTCACCGCACTTTCCGTCGTAGTTGTATTCTCTACCACGGGATCTTTCGCACCACAGGCACCGAACAAAGATGTCATCATTGCCATCGCAAGTACCAAAGAGAATTTTTTCATCATACTGCTTTTTTTCATTTGCTGCCTCTCCCCTTATTCCTTATTCCCTATTGCCTACTGGTTTAGTAGGTTTTAATAACGTAGAGTATAGCATCCCCTACTGCATATGCATAATAAATTTTACCTATACCCTGTTATCATTTCTCTGCAGGCCCAATGAAATACAAAAACGCCTGACTATCGCCAGACGTACATCAAATTTAAAGATCTTTTTTCAAAAGCAAATCAACCTGCGGATCATCGCCAACCCAAAATGTGTGTGCCGAAAACTGGCGGAATCCCTTATGGGAATAGAATTCTTTTGCCCTTTCATTGTGTTCCCAAACTCCAAGCCATATCCACGAGCGATTCCATTCAGCAGCTTTCTTATATGCAATTTCCATGAGTTTTGAACCGATTCCTTGGCCTTTGACATTTTTTGCAATATAAATTCTTTGAATTTCCAAAGATCCATCATATCCTTTTTCTGTCTGTGCTGTATCCTTATTGAGCTTCATATAAGCGACCGTTTCACCTTTAGCATCAGAAACCAAATATGTTACAGAGTCAGGACTAAGCAGTTCTTCTGTGAGAACCGGAATTGAATATGCTTTCTCAAGATACTGATTCATGTTTGCAGGCGTATTAGTATCTTCAAACGTCTCCGTAAATGTGCGACGACAAATCCGGTTCAGCTTTTCAACGTCATTAATGGTACATACGTATATATTCA
>ONLM01000165.1 GCA_900318695.1 uncultured Eubacteriales bacterium
GAAACAGATGCAGCCGAAAACGTAGAACCGGAGAAATCTGAGGAGGATGAAGCCGAAGACAAAGCCGAAGAGTCCGAAGAAGCATCGGAAGCGGTAGAAGATAATGCGGACGAACCGGAAGAATCGGAAGAAGCATCGGAAACGGTAGAAGATGCAACAGCCGAATCGGTGGCATCCGAAGAAAATTCTGAAACTGCAGAAGAAGAGACGGTCGAAGCCGAAGAATCAGAAACAGAGAAAGGTGACGAGGAAGCGGAAGCTTTAGAAGAGGACGAACCGGAAGGCGAAGTATCCGAGTCGGAAAATAAGGATATGGAACCGGAAACCGAAGATGCAGAATCGGAAACCGAGGAATCCCCTGAAAACGACAAGAAGATTCTGAAGTTAAATGCTGCAGAGGGAACCGCTTCTCATGTTTCTGTAGAAGAAGCTGTATCCGAGGTGGACGTCCGTAAGTTTGGTCCATTTAAATTTCATGCCGATAAAGTTCATTTTAAAGTACGTTATCTCGTCGTAGGAGCGGCCGCTGCCGTAATCGTTGTCAGTGCAGCTCTTTGGTTCAATACACCGGAACAGAGATTATCCCGTGCGATGAATCGTGGTACGACCGCTGTTAAGGCCAATGATTATACAGCTGCAGAAAAGGCATATCGTACCGTTCTTTCAATCGATCGTAAAAATGAAACAGCGTACCTTCAGATGGCGGAGGTATATTTAAATCTGGACCGTCACGCAGATGCTGTACAGCTGATTCAGGAGGGAATAAAAGAAATTCCGGAAAGCAATGCCTTAAAGCAGAAGCTGGAGGAATTAAATCCGGTTATTTCCTTTAGCAAAGAATCCGGTACATATACGGATCCGGTGGAGCTTACACTTGAGACGGGCAAGGAATGCTCCATCATGTACAGCTTCAAGAAAGAAAACAATCGTAAGGAAGACCAGGTTTATCAGGAGCCATTGGCTTTGAACAGCAATGGCAAGTATCAGATCACCGCACATGCCATCACAAGAGATGGATTTTCGGGGCCGGATGCAACAGTGGAAATTGAGATCAAACTGGATTCCAAAAAATATCATCTCAATGACTGGTCCGAAGCGAAGGATGGCAGTCGAAGCTTTATTGATGCCAACGGTAATGCTTTGACCGGCTGGCAGGAGATCAATGGCAAAAAATATTATTTTGATGAATCCGGAAAGGAAGCTGTTGGTAAGACAACGATTGGCAGCGATACCTACTTTTTTGATAAGCAGGACGGTCGTATGACCGGCTGGCAAAAGGACGAGAATAATGTTTATTATTACTTCGACGAAAAAGGACATATGCTGACCGATACCTGGATTGACGATACATTTTATGTTGATTCGGACGGCAAGATGCTTACCAATACAACAGCGCCGGATGGAACTGTTCTGGACAATGAAGGCAGAAAGAAGTTCGATTTCAAATCGGAAATCGCCCGTTATCCGGATACCATGGCAGTTATTGAGTCTAAGACACGAAAGATGGATGGCGATGTGGCGACCTTTAAGGCACGTATTTATCATAAGCATGATAAGGACAAGCCGGTAGGAGATTACTTTGAAGCAACCATTCGTATTCATGATCATGCATGGCTTCATTATAAGGATCAGAGCCTTCCGGATATTTGGGCCAAGGATGCCTACAATTTCCTTCCGACCATCAATATAATGAATCCGACCATGAACGAGGATGGCGTCATTACAAAATTCGATTTTATTCTGGGAAGTCAGAAATAAGAGAAGGGCACAGCGTTTTTGCGCTGTGTCTTTTTGTTGTTTTATGCTATAGTATGCGGTATGGAAATTTTTGATAATATTTTAAATGAATTTCATATCGAAAATGCCTACGAAAGCTGGACAGAATACCGTCAATACCTGACAGAGTGGATTCTGGCTTCTGCGGAACAAATTAAAAACAGCATTCCGGAAGAGGAGAATGCATCTCCGCTCCGTATCTTAATTGTTGGGATCGGTGCGGGCAATGACATTGACCTTCGTGCTCTTTTGAAACGAGGATATGAACTGGAACTTCTCGACATGGATGAGTCTGCGGTGGAAGAAGCAATAAAGAGATATCAGATCAGCCCTTCGGATTCGGTAAAAATCCGGATTCATTCCTTGACCGGTGTGACACAAAAAGACATCTCCGCATTCTTTTACAAAATGTATCTCTTTATGATACAGGAGCGCCATGCCATGACGGAAAGCCGGTTTATGGAATATGCTCTTCGGGAAGAAGCGGAATTGCTGCAAAAAATCGAAGGAGTGACAAAGAAGCTTCCTGATATTATTCCGCAGGATTCTACAGACCTTGTCATTGCGGTCGGTCTGTTCAGCCAGCTTTTTACATTGCTTTCCTATGCTTATCAGGTTTTACTGTCCAATGCTTCCGAAGCCTTTTTTCATGGCCAAATGCCGGAAAAGGATCTTTTTCACGAGCGGCTGATGGAAACAGACAACCGGTTGATTCCGGAATTAATGCAGGGACTGTTTCAAGCGGCGCGGTACGGCATTTTGCTTGGAAATGAATCGGATCCGGAAAATCCCGTGGAAGGTGCGCAGCAAAGTCTCAGTTTCGCCCGAGACTATGGGAAAAAGAAGATGGCAAGGATAGAAGAAAGTACAAAAGTCTGGCCGTTCAGTCCGGAGACAGGCAAGCAGTATATTATGTTGCTGCAGAAAATTACGAAAATCAAAACAGAAAAAGAACAGAGGTAAGAGAAGATGATTCAGAAGATTAAGGATATGCATATCAAGAAGAGAGACATTATCATTATGTCGATCCTGCTGCTTGTAATTTTAGGAAGTATAATCGGTTCATACATTGTGCAGCATCAGCCTAAGGCAAAGGAAGTTGTAGTACAGGTCAACGGCAAGGAAATTCTCCGTACCCCGTTAAACAAGGATGCCATATATGTAATTAAGGACGGTGTAGCAGAATTAAGTGATGATCCGGATATCTCCATTGAGAAGATGGGTAAAGAAGCGGTTGCAACCTGGCATGATGTAAATATTCTTTACATCAAAGACAACAAGGCATTCATTAAGGAATCCAACTGCAGTAATCAGGTTTGCGTACATTCCCCGGCTATTACCGGTGAGAATTTCGATTTCCCGATTGCCTGTCTTCCTCATGCACTTGTGGTAACGATTGAGTAGTATAATCCTTTAACGCGAGATAGTGAAATATTTAACAGAAATTGCGTGAAATACGCAGCTTTATATGTAAAATATGGCATAAGTGCATAATTATCCGCGAAAAATAAAAATTGTTTATTACATAATTATCCCAAAAATTATGTTTTTCGAGCTTTTCACTATTGTGGAAGGCTCTTTTTTGTGATTAAATAAACAATGACAATTTCTTATTTCAAGAAATGTAAGGAGGAACCATGAAAAGAATTTTTAGTGGTCTGCTTGCAGGCGCAATGGTGGCTTCATCATTGACTGCTTGTGGCAGCGCAAAGCCTGCAGAAACAACTGCAGCTGCAACCACTGCAGCAGCCGCTGCAGCAGAGTCTGGTGCATACACACCAGGAACCTACGAAGCAACCGAACAGGGCTTTGCAGGTGAGGTAAAGGTAACCATCACAACCGATGAGAAATCCATTACCGACGTTAAGATCGAAGGCGCTTCAGAGACACCGGATAAGGGCGGAAAGGCTATAGAGGCTCTTCAGCCGGAGCTTCTTAAGGCACAGTCTTCCAATGTTGACTCCGTAGCAGGTGCAACGATTACATCCGATGCTGTTAAGAAGGCATTCGACAAGGCTGTTGCACAGGCTAAGGGTGAAGGTTCAGCTACAAACGATGCTGAGCTTACATTCACAGCCGGAACCTATGAGGGTCAGGGTATTGGATGCA
>ONLM01000047.1 GCA_900318695.1 uncultured Eubacteriales bacterium
AAAAAAATACTGTTCGCCGCAATGCTTCTTTCGATGATGCTGCCGGCGCAGGTACTGATGATTCCGCAATATCTCTGGTATCAGAAGCTTGGCTGGGTGGGTTCCTATCTGCCATTAACAATACCTTATTATTTTGCAATTCAGGGATTCTTCGTTTATCTTATTACAAACTTTATTGAGGGAATTCCAAAGGAATTGGATGAAGCCGCAAAAATTGACGGATGCTCGTATTGGGGTATTTTCACAAAGGTAATCTGTCCTTTGATTGTACCGGCAGTGGTAACCGGCTGTATCTTTTCCTTTATGTGGCGCTGGGACGATTTCCTTTCTGCATTGCTCTATATTAACAAGTCCGCCAAATATCCGGTCAGTCTTGCACTAAAGCTGTTCTGTGATCCGGGATCCAGTTCCGATTACGGCGCCATGTTTGCCATGGCTACAGTATCGATTCTGCCATCGATTCTGATCTTTTTATTCTTCCAGAAATATCTGGTGGAAGGTATTAGTACATCTGGTTTAAAGGGCTAAAGCTATACACATATATTCCCTGTGGTTTGGGGCAGAAAAGGAGTAAATTATGCAGTACAAAGACAACAAAGTGAGTGACATTCAGATTGCGTACATTGGCGGTGGTTCTCGCGGCTGGGCCTGGACATTTATGACAGATCTCGCCCTGGATCAGCAGATCAGCGGTACCATTCGGCTTTATGATATCGATAAAGCGGCGGCACAAAAGAATGAGATCATTGGTAATCGGCTTATGCAACAGGCCGGTGCAAACGGAAACTGGAAATTTGAAACGAAGGATACTCTGGAAAGCGTTCTTCATGGATGCGACTTTGTTGTCATTTCGATTTTACCGGGAACCTTTGATGAAATGGAGTCGGATGTTCATTTACCGGAACGTCTCGGAATTTTCCAGTCGGTGGGCGATACAGCCGGCCCCGGCGGTATGATCCGTGCGCTTCGCACGATTCCGATGTTTGTGGAAATTGCCAATGCAATCAAAGAATATTCTCCGGATGCATGGGTAATCAACTATACGAATCCTATGTCGCTTTGTGTCAAGGCATTGTACGAAACATTTCCGGAAATCAAGGCCTTCGGATGCTGCCATGAAGTTTTTGGCACGCAAAAGGTGCTAAAGGGAATCTATGAAAAGGAAACCGGCGAGAAAATTGCTGACTGGCATGATGTGGAGGTTAATGTAGTTGGCATTAACCACTTTACATGGTTTACCGAAGCTTCCTATAAAGGTGTGAACCTTTTTCCGGTTTACCGAAATTATATAGAAAAGCATTTTCAGGATGGTTATACATTAAAAGAAGAAAACTGGCTGAATGCAAATTTCCGCTGTAAACATCGTGTGAAAATGGATCTTTTCAAACGGTATGGATGGATTGCTGCTGCGGGAGACCGTCATCTGGTGGAATTCATGCCTGGTAATGAATATTTAAAGGATCCGGAAACTGTACAGTCATGGGATTATTCTTTAACCACGGTACAATGGCGAAAAGAAGATTTGAAGGAACGTCTGGAACGAAGCAATCGTCTCGCGGAAGGCAAGGAAACGATCCGGCTTGAACCGACGGGAGAGGAAGGTATCCTGCTGATCAAAGCGCTCTGCGGATTGCAGCGCTTTATAAGCAATGTCAATATACCGAATTATGCATCTCAGATTCCAAACCTCCCTAAAGATGCGATTGTTGAGACCAATGCGGTCTTTTCTAAAGACCATATCCGCCCGGTTTATGCGGGTCCACTGAAAGACGACGTGCTTCAGTTGATCAAACCGCATATTGAAAACCATGCATTAACCTATAGGGCAGCCATTCAATGTGACAAAGCTCTGGTCATGCAGGCATTCCAGAATGATCCGAATGTGAAAGGCCATCATCCATCCTCGGAGGAAATTCATGAACTTGTAGAGGATATGATTCAGAATACGTTGACATATTTGCCGGAAGGATGGAAGAATTATTAAAAATGCATTAAGTAAATGTTGACAAGAGAGACAATGCTTGTTAATTTTAGGTCAATAACAATTAAATTTCATTCCTTGTGAGAGGAGATGCTATGAAAAGCAAACAGAATGTACAGAATATAACGTTATCGGCCATGTGTTTTGCGCTCGGTATGGTTCTTCCGCTTGCAACCATGCAGTTAAAAGCGCTTGGGCAGGCATTGTCTCCCATGCATCTTCCGGTTCTGCTTTGTGGATTGATTGCCGGTCCGTATTACGGACTTTGTGTCGGATTGCTGCTTCCCGTCACACGTTCTTTCGTATTCGGCATGCCGAAAATTTTTCCTACTGCCATAGCCATGTCTTTTGAGCTTGCAGCGTATGGCAGCATTGCCGGATATTTGTATCGCCGTTCTAAATGGAAATGCATTCTTGCTGTTTACAAGGCGCTGATTCCGGCTATGATTTTAGGACGTATTCTGGGAGGATTTGTACAGTACCTTCTATTAGGCGGCAATTATGGCTTTACCGCATGGGTTGCCGGATATGTAACCGGCACAATGCCGGGACTTGTCCTTCAGCTCATCCTGATTCCTGTCATTATGCTTGCATTGGGAAGAGCAGGTCTCATTCATTTTTCAAAGGAAAAAAGGGCAGAAAACATTGCATAAGTATACAATCATGAAGAAAGAGTCCATGGTTCTCAGTCTGTTTCTGCTTCTTTTGGTACTCTGTTTAAGTTTAAAGATCGGCCTTGAAATAGCGCTGTTTTTCGGCGCTATTCTTTTTTCGTTTTATGCTGTCTCCGATGGTTATTCCCTTAGGGAAGTGGTGCGCATGCTGTGCCGCGGGGCATGGAAGGCAAGGACCGTGGCATTTTTAATGCTTGTGATCGGTATGCTTACAGCTATGTGGCGTGCTTCCGGAACAATAGCCGTTATTGTTACCGCATTATCCACCTGCTTCCGTCCATCGGTTTTTTATTTAATGGTGTTTTGGTCCAATGCACTGGTATCCTTTTTGATCGGTACTTCCTTTGGTACTTCAGCGACAATGGGAGTCGTTTGCATGACCATAGCCAGAACCATGGGCATGAGTCCATGGATTACCGGCGGCGCAATTTTATCCGGTATTTTTGTCGGAGACCGGTGTTCTCCACTGTCAACGAGTGCCATGCTTATTGCAGACATTACAGGGACGAAGCTTTTTGACAATCTCCGGCATATGATGCGGGACACGGTTATACCATTCGGTATTACTTCCTTCATTTTCTTTTTACTGAGTATGTTATCGCATCAGGATCGTCCATTGCGCTTATCGATTGCCGAAGTGTTTTCGAGAGAGTTTATTTTATCTCCGATCTGTTTTATACCGGCCGTATTGATTTTGATTTTCGCTTTTTTTAAGGTCAATATTAAAATCACCATGTTTTTGAGCATTGTCGCAGCCATGGGTATCAGCATTCTTGTACAGAGACAAAGCATACCGGGGCTCCTGCAAGCGCTGTTTTACGGTTTCCGGGCACATGATACGGATGTAGCCGGAATGCTTAATGGCGGTGGCATGCGTTCTATGATCAGTGTGTGTATTATTGTACTGGTGTCTTCGTCTTATTCCGGTATATTTGAAAATACAAAAATTCTTGTACCAATCCAAAACCGGATGGAAATGCTGGAAAGAAGAATCGGAATTTTTGGCACCACAGTAGTCTGTTCCGTGGTGAGTACCATGCTTGCATGCAATCAGACCTTCGCCGCAATTCTTGTACAACAGATTATCGGAAAAATGCATACGGATAAGACGGAGCAAATGCTGAATCTGGAGGATTCGGTTATCCTTATTTCCGGTCTGATTCCATGGTGTATTGCCGGTTCTGTACCGCTCGCTACAGTGGAAGCACCCCTGACCAGTATGGCGTTAGGCATTTATCTTTACATGGTTCCCCTTGTACGTTTGATACGGAAAAAAGAAAAATAATTTTATTGAATTTGAAATAGGATAAAAAACGACAAAATCTGCCGAAAATCAGTAGATTTTGCCGTTTTTTTATGCATTTTTAAGGCAAATATGAGATAATAGAGCCATAGTATAGGTAAAGTTGGTGGCTTATGAAAAACAGATTTTCCTTGCAAATAATCACAAATACAGCTTATGCAGTATTGATTTTATTCATTACTGCAGTATTGGTGTTCACTTTTTGTCATGAAAAGCTGTCGATTATGGAAGAACGTCCTTCCGCTCCATATCAATGCATTACGGAGTATACGAAAACTCTTCTGAAAGATTCTTCTTTTCCTGTTGGAGTTTGTAAAGAATATACGATGACATTGCCGGAAATAGCAGAGGGAAATTATTGCTTTGCAATGTATCTTGTCCATCATTATGCAGATATTTATATTGACGGAAAACAGATTTATCAGCTGCGGCCGGATCCTAAAAATTTGTGGTCCGACAATATAGGAAGCGATTTTGTTTTCGTACCGTTGTATCCTTCCGACAGTGGTAAGGTCATGAAAATCGATCTGATTCCAGTAAACAAGGCGGTTATTCCACGTGAATTTGTTTTTCAGATCGGAGAAAAAAACGATATTATACAAAGACAGCTGCAGAAGGATATTCCTTTACTGTCTCTGTCCATTCTTTTGATGCTTGCTTCTGTTGTCTACATGGGGATTTTTCTTTGCCAGCTTTGGGAACGGAACTTTGATGCAAAGATACTGTATTTATTTCTGGTATCGTTTTCTATAGGACTGCTTAAGTTTTCGGATACACGATTTTCTCCACTGATCTTTGGCATGCATACGATTTTTATGTCCTACCTTTCTATTGTTCTTCTTGCTGTATCGTTTCTGCCATTGCTGCGACTGCTTCAGATTCATTTTCACGAAAAGAACGATCGCCTTACTAATGTTTGTGTCTTTCTGGCAATTGTTACAAGTTTTCTGTCTATTCTTCTTCCGGTGTTTGGCATCGGAAACTTTTATGAAATATTGTATGTTCTTCATGCTGCCTTACTGGTTTGTGCAGCCTGCATGGTCCGGCTCATCCTGATGTGTTTTAAAAGCAAGAAGCTTACTCAAAAAAATAAAATTGCCATTACACTATATGTTTTGTGCGGTATCGGTGCGGTATCCGACTTGGGCAGCTATTATTTGATAGGAACCTCTGCCGGCGCAGTATATACGATTTTTGCATTCTTTGTTTATATCATTGTCAGCGGAATTATGATTATCCGCGGTTATTTCAATCAGGAAAAATTATTGAAGCTGCAGCAGAAAGAGCTGCAGGAGAACCGTATCGAAATGATGTTCCGGCAAATGCAGCCACAGTTTATCTACGGTGTGTTGGAAACAATTTATCAGCTCTGTGATATTGATCCGAAAAGAGCGGCCAGTGCAATCCGTGATTTTTCAGAATACTTAAGAGCAAATTTCGATTCCTTAAAAAGAAAAGACGTAGTTCCGTTTGAAGCAGAATTTAAACATGTAAAAACCTATCTTCACATTGAACAAATGTTGTATGAAGACGGGCTTAACGTATTTTATGATATTAAAGAGAAAAACTTTCGCCTTCCGGCGCTCACGATACAGCCGGTCGTCGAACATGCGATAGAACATAGTGTTGCGGTACGGTCCGGCGGTGAAACAAATCTTTGGATCATGACGGAAAAGACAGCCAAAGGATATATTGTTGAAGTGAGGTACGATGGATATGATCTGGAAACACCCCCGGAGCTTCCGGTGGCGGATTGTTCGCAAATCGATATCAACAATATTCAAAGTCGTCTGCATGATATGACAGGTGGTACGATCACTATGGAACGCCTTGCAGGAAAGGGAACTGTCGTGACTATTTTTATTCCTTGCGATGAACCGGATTTTTATAATTAAACAGTAGAATGTTTCCGGAAATGCCCCGATACCTAACAGTACAGAAAAAAATAAATCCTCAACGTAGGAGATCCAACTATGGAAAAAGCCAAAACGACGAAAAAAGAAAATGGGTGGACACAGATAGATCTTCTGCTGATCGAACAGTTGCAAAGGCTGGATGCGGAAGTATCTTGTCATGAGATCCGTTTTCTTTCCAGAGTTATACAAAAATTCCACGGGCATGCCGATTTTGAAATCGATGTGAATGATTTTCGGACTTTTCTGCAGAAATATTTTTTTGCAGAAGGACCGGATTCGGAGGAGGACCGTTTAAATCGCATACATCGGTTAAAACTTTATGGGCACAGGGTCACTGCTTCGGCCACGCATTATCTTACGTTTCCATTGGAACATCAGAAAGAAGACCTTCGCAGAGACGCTGAGATTTTCCGAAAAGAGCTTACTTCAAAGGAATATTACCTTTTGCTTTCCTATTCCCGCCTTCAGTACGTGATCAATGAAACCAGTTTCCTGCAAATCAGCAATTGTTATCGCCACCTGCGGGACAGTGCTCAGTTTTGGCATCTTGATTCGAAGGAATACAATATCATGATGGAAAGTCTTCGGATTTTAGATGAGCACATCCGCCTGCTGAATAATAAGGTGGATCCGAAAGCTCTTGCGCAATGTGAAACCACCGCTTTCATTATGGATATTGCAGCCGAACATCTGGAAACCTATTTAAATAAGAAGTTAAACATCAAAGAAGAAAAATTATTGGATTCACGCATGAATGATTGCCTTCTTTTACTGCATCTCATGGACCCGGTTTCCAGTAAAATTTATGAAGACCGTTATGCTGTGCTTCGTGAAAAACGTGCAGCCGATCTGGAGTCTATGAATTCGTCCGATTCCGATTAATACTCTCTGAAATGTGCCATTATATTATAAGAAAAGCCCCTGTCACAAAGATTACGACAGGGGCTTTTCCAAGGTTAATATAAATGAAGAAAATAATGAAGAAAGCTTATTTATTGAATGGATTCTCGCCCGGATAACGCTGATCGGCTGCCTGGTTAAAACCAATTTCTTCATTAGAGAGACCAAGCTGCTGAAGAACACGGTATAATGTCTTTCCATAGTGACCGAACATTACAGCGCCATGATGCGGGAAATTCTTCTCAAGAAGTACATGACGATAGAAGCGGCCCATTTCAGGAATTGCAAAAACGCCGATGGAACCGAAGCTTCTTGTTGCAACCGGAAGAACTTCACCTTCCGCTACATAGGAGCGAAGAATATTGTCGGATGTAGACTGGAGACGGTAGAATGTAATATCACCCGGCTTGATGTCGCCTTCAATGGTTCCGTCTGTAAACTCTCTTGGAAGATTTCTGGCCATAATTCTCTGGAAATCAAGATGCGGATTGCAAAGTTTTCCGGAGCAGGTATTGCCGCAATGGAATCCCATAAAGGTATCGGTATGCTTATACGGGAACTTTCCTTCAATGGACTCCTTAAACATATCCTTTGGAACGGAGTTGTTGATATCCAGAAGAGTTACCGCATCCTCGGTAATACAGGTACCAATGTATTCAGAGAGAGCACCGTAAATATCAACTTCACAGGAAACCGGAATACCGCGTCCTGCAAGACGGGAGTTTACGAAGCAAGGTACGAAATGGAACTGTGTCTGGAATGCCGGCCAGCATTTTCCTGCGATGCAGACATTCTTACGATATCCCTTATGGGCTTCAATCCAGTCAAGAAGAGTGATCTCATACTGTGCAAGCTTAGGAAGCATAGCAGAGTTGTTGTTTACGCCGGCACCAAGCTCTTTAGCCATATCAGCGGCAACTTCTTCAATTCTCTTGTCGCCATCATGCTTATGATATGCTTCAAAAAGATCAAGCTCGGAATTTTCTTCAATTTCAACACCAAGATTATAAAGCTGCTTAATTGGTGCATTACATGCCAAGAAATTCATAGGACGAGGACCAAAGCTGATGATCTTCAATTCAGAAAGGCTGATCAGAGTACGTGCAACCGGAACGAACTCGTGAATCATATCAGCACAATCCTCGGCGTCACCTACCGGATAATCCGGAATATATGCCTTCACATTACGAAGAGCCAGATTATAGCTTGCGTTCAGCATACCGCAATATGCATCACCGCGGCCGTCAATGAGATCATTCTGGGATTCTTCAGCGGCGGCACAGAACATCTTCGGGCCGTCAAAATGCTTTGCAAGAAGTGTCTCGGAAATCTCCGGACCAAAATTTCCTAAATATACACAAAGTGCATTACAGCCATGTGCCTTGATATCTTCCAATGCCTTTACCATATCGGTTTCTGACTCAATAATACAAATCGGACATTCATAAATGTCTTCCGCATTGTACTTTTTTGTATATGCATCAATGAGTGCTTTTCTACGGTTATTGGAAAGAGAAGCAGGGAAACAGTCACGGCTGACTGCAACAATACCGATTTTTACTTTACTAATGTTTTCCATAAGATAATCTCCTTAAATAAACAGATGCACGACATCTGAAAGAATACTGTGTTATATTGTGATATTTTCACCATCGAGTCCGATAAAAGCGGATGGATCCTGACCACCATCCTTATGTGCGATCAGCCATTTGTTGTTTGCAAAAAGAAGACGTTCCTCACCATCTTTTACATCCGGCTTCTTTACCAGTTCTCCGTTTGTTCCCTTCGGAAGAATGACAACAACACGGAAATTTTTTTCGTCACCGGAAACGCATGGTGCATAATGCAGAGTTGTTGCGTAGACTTCAACCATCATTCCTTCCGGAATACGGAATGCCATGACTTTTGAAGTGTCATAGTGGAAATCGGCAGTAACATCTTCCTTTTTGCCAACCAGAAGGACAGCATCGCTTCCAGCCGCAATATTGATTTCGGAACTTCTGTGATATTCCAGTGCATTCAGCGCTCGGTTAAAACCATTGCAGTAGCCGAGTTCAATCGGACATTCCCCATAAACGCCATCCTGAAGTTCCTTGAAAATCGGAAGTGCTTCCAGCCGGGCATCGGATGCGACATAAATCGTATGATCCAAAGGACTTTCTGTATCCTTCATGGCCTCCAACAGTTCTGTAAGATCATATCCCTTGATTACACGGCCATAAGGGATAAACTCCGGATCTGTAACATCATAAATCTTCATGATATACCTTCTTCTTATTTATTTTTTCAGTGTTATCCGTTCTCTTCCGAAAGATTTTTAAAGAAATCCTTGAGAGAAGGGTAGAGCGTGCGGAACTGCTGATACCGTTTCTCATATTTCTGAACGAGTACAGGATCCGGCACCTCGGTTTTTGTGATTTTAACAATTGCCTTTGCAGCATCTTTTACGGAAGGGTATGCACCGCATGCTACCATGGCGAGCATCGCTCCGCCCATACCCGGGCCCTGTTCATTGGCCGGTACATTGACAGTCAGGTTCAATACATTGGCAACAATCTTTCTCCATAAAGGACTTTTGGCCCCGCCGCCACA
>ONLM01000150.1 GCA_900318695.1 uncultured Eubacteriales bacterium
TGATCGGTCGTTTTTCTCAGAATGCCGATATTATTCCATTGGCCGCCCCGGGCATTGTACGTCTGGTTGAAAAAGGAATGGGAGATTCCGAAGCAATGGACGACTATCTCCGTTCGATTCTTTCTCCATATCGTAAGTATGAGGACGGATCGATTCCGACGGCAGTAGACAGCGTGGTTTTGGGATGCACGCATTTTCCGTTTGCATCCGAATCCATAAAGCGGGTTCTGGGATATCCGTTCAATTTTTATGACGGAGCATACGGAACTTCGCGCGAGACCAAACGCCGGCTGAAGGAGGCGGGACTTCTGAATCCGAGTACGGAAACGGGAACGGTGGAACTTCATTTTTCCAAGGAGGAAAGTCTTCCGATCGGAGAACTGCTGCTCTCACAACCGTTTTAGTGAGAACCACTTGCGTGTATAAGCAGAATGTGGTAAACTGTTTCGGTGTTTTAATAATAAATAAGTTGAGGTGGTGAGGATTTATGAAAATCGCACTTGTAATATTATTTGCTATTCTTGGTATTGCGCTTTCTGCTATCATACTTATGCAGGAAGGTAAGAGTCAGGGTCTTGGTGCTATTTCCGGTATGGCAGAGTCATACTGGTCAAAGAACAGAGGCCGTTCCATCGAGGGTTCTCTCGAGAAGTTCACAAAGTATGGCGCTGTTGCATTCTTTGTTGTAGCTCTTATTCTTGACGTGATTTGGTAAAAAACCGGATCCTGTCTTTCGCTTCGGAAGCAATACAAATCGAAAAGATCGAGATCATTGCCTGCATACATTTGTATGTGGGCTTTTTTAGTAGATATAGAATGTGCTTCTGCTACTCTTCCACTGCAACGGTGATATAGATACGTACGATAGAGTACAACAGAATATAAAGGAGATTTATGCAGGATTATCAAAAGGATAAATTAGCCAAATTGATCATAGAACTTGTAAATGACAAGATTTATGTTCCTATGAAGGCAAAAGAACTTTGTATGCTTATGGGCATTCCCAAGGCAGAGCGTTCTGATTTTCAGGAAGTATTGGATCGTCTGGTCAGTTCCGGAAAGATCGGTGTTTCACAAAAGGGCAAATATGGAAAACGGGAAAGTTTTACGCAGGTTGGTACATTTACGGCCAATTCACGTGGCTTTGGATTCGTCACCCTGGAAGGGCACGAGGATGAGGAGGACATTTTTATCCCGGCCGATTATGTAGGGCAGGCATTGGATGGCGATAAGGTTCGAATCATTCAGACACGAAAGGGGGATGGTCAGCATCGCAGCGAGGGCCATATTACGCAGATCCTAGAACATGCCAATAAAGAAATTGTCGGATATTATCACAAGAATAAAAACGTTGGGTTTGTAGAGCCGGATAATCAGCGTATTTTGAAGGATATTTTTATTCCGCAGGGAAAGGATATGCGCGCCGTAAACGGACATAAGGTTGTTGTTCAGATTCTGAATTATGGAGATGCCCACCATAAGCCGGAAGGCCGTATTAAGGAGATTCTCGGTCATGCCAATGATCCGGGTGTGGACATTCTTTCCATCGTGCGTGCCTATGGTCTTCCGGAGGCTTTTCCAAAGGATATTATGCATGCTGCCGAGTCCGTGCCGGAAAGTGTCTCGGAGGACATCATTGCCCGCCGTGCAGATCATGATTTCCGGAATCTGACGACCGTTACGATCGATGGTGAGGATGCCAAGGATCTGGATGATGCAGTATCACTCGAATACGATGAAGAAAAAAAGCAGTATCGTTTATATGTTCATATTGCCGATGTTACCGAATATGTGAAGGAACATTCTTTGATTGATCAGGAAGCCTTGAACCGTGGTACCTCTGTTTATCTTACAGACCGTGTCATTCCGATGCTGCCACGTGTGCTCTGCAATGGAATCTGTTCTCTTAATGAAGGTGTAGACCGCTTGACGTTGAGCTGTGTCATGGATATTGACCATAATGGCACCGTAGTCAATCATGAGATTTGTGAATCTGTGATTCGTTCTGACAAGCGTATGAGTTATAACGGTGTTCATGCTGTTCTGTGTGATACAGAGCTCACGAATGGTGAGGATAAGGACTCTTATCTCCCGTTTAAGCCTATGCTCGAGAAAATGTATGAGCTTTCTCAAATTCTGCGTAAAAGACGGTATGATCGAGGTGGTATCGATTTCGATTTTCCGGAAAGCAAGATTCTTTTGGATGAGAAGGGACATGTGACAGACATTGTGCCGTATATCCGCAATGAATCCCATATGTTGATCGAGGACTTTATGCTGGCAGCCAATGAAACGGTTGCGGAGGACTTTTTCTGGCAGCAGGTTCCATTTGTATATCGTGTTCATGAAAAACCGGATCCGGAGAAGTTTATGACGCTTTCCAATATGGTCGCGAACTTTGGTCATTTCCTGCGGATTCGCGATGAAGACAGTATTCACCCTAAGGAAATTCAAAAGCTTCTGGATCATATTGTCGGTACACCGGAGGAGCCGATTTTGAAAACGATGACGCTTCGTTCCATGAAACAGGCGCGATATTCTACGGAAAACAGTGGGCATTTCGGCCTTGCAGCCAAATATTACTGCCATTTCACTTCTCCGATTCGCCGTTATCCGGATTTGCAGATTCATCGTATTATCAAAGAAGATCTGCGCGGTGAGCTCAAGGCAAAGAGAATCGCACACTATAAGGATCTTCTTCCGGCAGTTGCAGACCGTTCCAGTACTTTGGAACGTCGAGCGGATGAAGCGGAGCGGGAAACCGATAAATTGAAAATGTGCGAATATATGCAGCAGCATTTGGGAGAAGAATTTGATGGTGTAATTTCCGGAATTACCAATTATGGTGTGTACGTGGAACTGCCAAATACGGTGGAAGGTATGGTTTCTATTCGTCTTATGGACAATGACTACTATGTGTTCCATGAAGATAAATATGAATTGGTTGGAGAACGTACCGGAAAGGTTTACCGACTGGGCGATAAAGTCCATATTGCTGTCATGAATACGGATAAATTAACGAGAACCATCGATTTTCGTTTTGTAAAGCCCATGGAAGAAGCATGGGAATAATGCTATAATGAGTGAATCATAACAACATGAGGGGACAGAGATGGCAGAAAAATCAGAAGGAATCAAGCTTATTGCCAATAATAAAAAAGCCTATCACGATTACTTTGTAGATCAGACTTATGAATGTGGAATTGAGCTTTTTGGTACAGAAGTCAAATCCCTGCGTCTGGGACAGTGTTCCATAAAGGAAGCTTTTTGTCAGATCAAACAAGGAGAAGTTTATATTTACGGTATGCATATCAATCCGTATGAAAAGGGTAATCTGTTTAATAAGGATGCTTTGCGTGACAGAAAA